>JAYVDE010000205.1:0-6357 GCA_043749575.1 Burkholderiaceae bacterium
CGCTCGGCCAGGCGCTGCACTTCCTCGGCCACCACCGAGAAGCCGCGACCGGCCTCGCCGGCCGAGGCCGCTTGGATCGCGGCGTTCAGCGCCAGCACATTGGTCTGCTCGGTGATGTCGGAGATCAGCTCGGTGATCTCGCCGATCTCCTGCGAGGACTCACCCAGCCGCTTGATGCGCTTGGAGGTTTCCTGGATCTGGTCGCGGATTGCGTTCATGCCGCCAATCGAGTTCTGCACCGCGGTCAGGCCGGTCTCGGCGGCCTGCAGCGACTGCCGCGCCACCTGGGCCGATTGCTGCGCCTGGGCCGACACCAAGTTGATGCGGGCGGCCATCTTCAGCACCGCATCGCCGGTCTCGCGGATCTCGCGCAGCTGCTCGTCGGACGCGGCCAGCAAGTCGGTCGAGGTCGCCGTCACCTGCTCGGTGGTGTCGGTCACCCGGTTGGCGGTGCCTTGCACATGGGCCACCAGCGTGCGCAGTTCTTCGACCGTGTAGTTGACCGAATCGGCGATCGCGCCGGTGATGTCCTCGGTCACCGTGGCCTGCTGGGTCAGGTCGCCCTCGGCGACGGTCTGCAGTTCGTTCATCAGCCGAAGAATGGCGGCCTGGTTGGCGTCGTTGACCCGCTTGGCTTCCTGCTCCTGGCGCTCGGCCTCCAGCCGCTGGGCTTGTGCCAGCCCGGCGCGCTGGGCCTGGTCGGCCACGTACAGCCGCAGCAAACCCCAGCCGCCGGCGATCACCAGCGCCAGCGCGGCCAGCATCAAGCCGCCATGGCCGAGCCGCAAGCCGCCTTCGTCGGCCAGCACGTCCTGCACCTGCTGCAGGCCCTTGCGCAGCGGCTCACTGTCGGCCACCACCGCCACCTGGGCGTCGCGTGCGCTGACCAGGCCTTGCAAGTTACCGAGGATGGCGCTGGCCTGGCTGCGGGTCTGCTCGTACTGTTTGAGCAGCTGCTGCAGCCGCTCGCGGGTGGCCGGGTCTTTGGTGCCAGGCAGGCGCAACTCGGGGTTGCCGTCGGTCAGGCCTTCGGTGATCTCGCGGAAGGTGTTCAAGTCTTTGCCAAGCAAGAACACGGCCTCGGAACTGACACCGTCTTGCGTGAGGAATTCGTTGGCGCTCTTGCCGATGCGCTGGGTCAGCATGACCAACTGGCCGGCCTGCGCCAGCTCGGCCGGCGCGGCGCCCTGCTGCAGCTTCATAGCCGCCACCATCTCGGCCGATTCGAGCCACTCAGCGGCCTGGGTGTTGATGGTCTTGAGCGCCTGGCCGACCTGGACCAGCGTCTTCTGCTGGGCCAGGATGGCGTTGGCGTTTTTCTCGGCCCGGTCGACCAGCGGCATCATCGACAGCAGCAGCGGCTGGGCACCGGCCGGTGCGGCAGCCAAAGCGGGACCGCCGTCCTTCAGCTGCCGGGTGTTGGCGGCCAGCACGGTGGACGCCTCCTGGATCTCGGCGAACGACGCGGCCGTGCCGGCCATCGCCTGCGACACCGCCTTGGCCAGCCGTTGTGACTGCATCAGCGCCTGGCCGGTGGCGCCGACCTGCGTGGCGCTGCGGTTGGCCGAGGTCAGCGCCAACAGCGTGACGGCCACCAGCCCGACCAGTCCGACCACTGCCACCGCGCCCAGCATGCGCTGCTGCGCGGCCACCGGCCGGTGACCGATGAACGGCAGCAACCGGGTCGCCGGAGCGGCCAGTGCGGCAGCGGCTGCGGCGCCCGCAGGCATCAAGCGGGATTCGGTGAAGTCGCTCAACTCGCCGGAAGGCGGCAGCTCGGAGATGATCGAGGCGGCGCTCGCGGTGGCCGTCAGCGACGCGTCGACCGTGGGCTGATCCAACTCGGCATCACGCGAGTCGATCGCGGTGGCGGAGGGCGCCTCGCCGGACTCGGCCGCCTGAAGCTCGTCGAAGTTGGTGGGCGCGCGGCCGCTGGCGCCGCCGTCAGCGTGCCGATTGGTCTTCAGTCTGTCCAGCAAGCCCATCACATCCCCTTGTCAATGTGCCCACGCCGGCCATGCCATGCGCGGGCCCGTTCAGGCGGTCACGCAGTGATCGCCAGAAACTGCGGTTGCCTTGCCAATTCGGCCAGATCAAGCTCTTGCCACACCTTGCCGGCCGCATCCCGCCAGCGCGCCAGGGCGAACGCGGGGCGATTTTTATTGTCGGCGGTTTCGGGCTCGACCTGCAGGTCGGCAGCATGGCGCAGGCCTTCGAGCCGGTCGACCAGCAAGGCGCCGTTGAGGCCCAGCGCGGCGTTGAAGGCGACCAGCCGCGATTGCGGCCCGAGCGCCCCGTTGGCCGCCGCACGCAGGCCCAGAAAGCGCGCCAGATCGACCACCGTGCAGACGCCGCCACGCAAGTTGACCACGCCGGCCAGCCAGGGCCGGGTGTGCGGCACCGGCAGCAGCGCGCCCAGGTCGGCAATCTCGCCGGCTTGGCGCAGCGCCAGCAGCAGGCCCTGGCCGCCACTGTCGACCGCCAACCAGGAGACACCGGCCTTTTCGGTGCGCACCTGCTGCATGCGCAGGACCAATCGGGTTTGCAGGTCGCGCAGGGCTTGTTTGTTGGCCATGGGTGCGGGCGCAGCGCTTCAGTCGAACTGCCTGATCTTGGCGATCAGCTCGTCGGCCTGCACCGGCTTGACGACGTAATCCTTGGCGCCCTGGCGCAGGCCCCAGACGCGGTCGGTCTCCTGATTTTTGCTGGTGCACATGATCACCGGCAGATCGGCATAACGCGGATCGCGGGTGATCGTGCGGGTCAGCTGAAAACCGTTCTGCCCAGGCATCACCACGTCCATCAGGATCAGGTCGGGCTTTTCTTCGGCCAGGCGCTTGAGGGCCTCTTCGCCGCCCTCGGCGGTGCGCACCGAATAACCTCGTTTGAGCAGCAGGTCCGACAGGACATGCAATTCGGTCTTCGAATCGTCAACCAGCAAAATCTTGTGCACGGTCATGGTGGGTCTCGCTCGGACTACTAGGGGCGCCGGCAGGCCAGGCGGTGAGGATCAGCCACCCGCCGCACCGCCGCCGCCGAACTGCTCCACCGCGCGCAGCAACTGTTCTTTGGTGAAGGGCTTGGTAAGGTAATCCTCGGAGCCCACCATTCGGCCACGCGCCTTGTCGAACAGCCCGTCCTTGGACGACAGCATGATCACCGGCACATGGGCGAAACGCGGGTTGCGCTTGATGATGGCGCAGGTCTGGTAGCCATCGAGCCGCGGCATCAAGATGTCGCAGAAGATGATTTGCGGCACATGGTCGTTGACCTTGGCCAGGGCGTCGAAACCGTCCTCGGCCAACACCACTTCATGCCCGCCCTGGCGCAAGAAGATTTCGGCTGATCGCCGGATGGTGTTGCTGTCATCGATCACCAGCACCTTGGTGGCGGCCACGGGTACAGCGGCTTGGGACTCGTCCATGGGGCTTCTCGGCATACAGTTGGGCAAGATCGCCGGGGCCGGCCTGCGCCGTGGAGCGCTCAGCGGCTGAGCGCGGGTTGTGCGGGCATGCTCGAAAAACGCTCAGGCTCTCAGAGCTGAACCATCTCGAAATCTTCTTTGCGGGCGCCGCATTCGGGGCAAGTCCAGTTCATCGGCACGTCGGCCCAGGCCGTGCCGGGGGCGATGCCGTGTTCAGCATCGCCGGCTGCCTCGTCATAGAGCCAGCCACAGATCAGACACATCCAGGTGCGGGTTTCGGTCACGTTGTCGGGTAGGTCTCTACAATAGAACAATCATTGTAGCCACGCGTTTTCGGCCCGAATCGGGCCATTGGCGGGGCAATAGCATTTCATTTCGAGTTTGTGCCAGATCGCCGGCGGCACTCAGTCAGCGCCTCGTTCCAGCTGACCTTCTCCCCCTGCATCGGACCCGTTCATGACCCCCAGCCCACCTCTCCCTCCCGATGCCGCGGCGGTCGATGCCGATGGCGAAGCCCTGCACGACGGCGGCTCACCCGCCTGCGTGATGAGCTTCAACGCCGCCGACCCCAGCGGTGCCGGCGGCCTGGCCGGTGACATCAGCACGCTGGCCGCGATGGGCGCGCATGCGCTGCCGGTGACCACCAGCATCCTGCTGCGCGACACCGCCGAGATCTTCGACCACCACGCGATCGACGCCGACGTGATCGCCGAACAAGCCCGCAACGTGCTGGAAGACATCACCGTGGCCGGCTGGAAAGTCGGCTTCCTGGGCAGCGCTGAGGGCGTCAGCGCCGTGGCCGAGATCTTGTCGGACTATCCCGATGTGCCGCTGGTCAGCTACCTGCCCAACCTGGGCTGGCTCGACGAAGACCAGGTTCAGCCCTACCTTGAAGCCTTCCGCGAACTGATCCTGCCGGCCACCGAAGTGCTGGTGGGCAACCACAAGACGCTGACCGACTTTTTGCTGCCCGACTGGGACAGCGAGCGCCCGGCCTCGGCGCGCGAGCTGGCGGTCGCCGCCGGCGAACACGGCACGCGCTTTGTGCTGGTCACCGGCATCATGCTGGTGGCCAAATCCGGCAAGTCCGCGGGCAAGTCTGCCGGCAAGGCGGGCAGCGACCAGTTCATCGACAACGTGCTGGCCTCGCCCACCGGCGCGCTGACCGGCGAGAAGTTCGAGATGTTCGAGACCTCGTTTGTCGGCGCCGGCGACACGCTGAGCGCCGCGCTGGCCGCGCTGCTGGCCGCCGGCAGCGAGTTGCAGGCCGCCGTCGGCGAAGCGCTGGCCTTCATGGACCAGACGCTCGATTCGGGCTTTCGCCCGGGCATGGGCGGCGTCGTCCCCGATCGTTTTTTCTGGGCCCTGCCGCCACCCGACGACGACGCCGAAGGCGCGGTCGAAGGCGAAGCCATGCCCGAGCCCGAGCCGCCCGAGACCAAGGGCAAAGGCGCACCGCGCCGCGTCCATTGACCCTAACCCAACAGGTGACCCACCCCCGTAGCGGCCAAGGCCGCGCCCCCTCAAGGGGGCCGAGCCCGGACACTCAAGGTCCAGTGGACCTTGAATGCCTGGCAAGGAGCCGGGCCAACCGGCCCGGCGCGGCCTGCAAGGCCGCCTCCGCAGCGGCCGCTTGACACCACCAGCGCACCGCCGCGACTGCCGGCGGGCACTACGGAAGACCGAGATGAGCACCAACCAACAACTCTTCGAGCGCGCCCAACGCGTGATCCCCGGCGGTGTCAATTCGCCGGTGCGCGCCTTCCGCGCGGTGGGCGGTACGCCGCGTTTCATCAGCCGCGGCCTCGGCCCGTACATCTGGGACGCCGAAGGCCAGAGCTACATCGACTACATCGGCTCCTGGGGCCCGATGATCCTGGGCCACGGCCACCCCGCGGTGCTTGAAGCGGTGCAGAAGGCCGCGCTCGACGGCTTCAGCTTCGGCGCCCCTACCGAGCGCGAGATCGAACTCGCCGAAGCGATCATCGCCCTGGTGCCGTCGGTCGAACAGGTGCGGCTGGTCAGCAGTGGCACCGAGGCCGCCATGAGCGCGATCCGCCTGGCGCGCGGCGCCACCGGCCGCAGCAAGATCATCAAGTTCGAGGGCTGTTACCACGGCCATGCCGATGCGCTGCTGGTCAAGGCCGGCTCGGGCCTGGCCACCTTCGGCTTTCCCACCAGCGCCGGTGTGCCGCCCGAGGTGGTGCAGCACACCTTGGTGCTGGAGTACAACAACGTTGCCCAGATCGAGGAAGCCTTCGCCACGCACGGCCCTGAGGTCGCCTGCGTGATGATCGAGCCGATCGCCGGCAACATGAACTTCGTGCGCGCCTCGGTGCCCTTCATGAAGCGCATCCGCGAGCTGTGCACCCAGTACGGCGCGCTGTTCGTGTTCGACGAGGTGATGACCGGCTTTCGCGTTGCGCTGGGTGGCGCGCAGAGCGTGTACGCGAAGCTGATCCCCGGCTTTCAGCCCGACATCAGCGTGTTCGGCAAGGTCATTGGCGGCGGCATGCCGCTGGCGGCCTTCGGCACCTCGCGCAGGATCATGCAGCACCTGGCGCCGCTGGGGCCGGTGTATCAAGCCGGCACCCTGAGCGGCAACCCGGTCGCCACCGCCTGCGGCCTGGCCACGCTCAAGGAGATCACCAAGCCCGGCTTCTACGAGGCTTTGGGCGCCAAGACCCGCACGCTGGTGGCCGGGCTGAGCGCCGCCGCGCAGGACGCAGGCGTGCCCTTCGTCGGCGACAGCGAGGGCGGCATGTTCGGCTTCTTCTTCACCCGCTCGGCCGACCTGAGCCTGCCGCAGGACTACAACGCGGTGATGGCCACCGACAAGGACCGCTTCAACCGCTTCTTCCACGGCATGCTGGGCCGCGGTGTCTACCTGGCGCCGGCGCTGTACGAGGCCGGCTTTGTCAGCGCCGCGCACA
>JAYVDE010000206.1:0-6341 GCA_043749575.1 Burkholderiaceae bacterium
TGTCGATGTGGTGCGCGCTGCCACACCAACACTGACACAAGTGGTCTGGATCGGCGCGGCCCCCGATGGCCAGGCCGACTACGAAAGCCTGGTGCAACAACACCAGGGCCAACACCCCGCCGAAGCGACGGTGGACACCTACGATCCGCTGTGGTTCTTCTACACCTCGGGCACAACCGGCAAGCCCAAGGCGGCGAACTTGACCCATGGACAGATGGGCTTCGTGGTCACCAACCACCTGGCCGACCTGATCCCCGGCACCGACGAGCGCGACGTGTCGATCGCCGTGGCGCCGCTGTCGCACGGCGCCGGCATCCACGCGCTGTTGAATGTGGCGCGCGGCGCAGCCACCGTGTTGCTGCCGGCCGAGCGGTTCGACCCCGAGCTGGTCTGGCAACTGGTGCAACAGCACCGTGTCAGCAACCTGTTCACCGTGCCGACCATCGTCAAGATGCTGGTCGAGCACCCGGCGGTGGACCGCTACGACCACTCGTCCCTGCGCTTCATGGTCTACGCCGGCACGCCGATGTACCGCGCCGACCAGCGCCTGGCGCTGCACAAGCTGGGCCGGGTGCTGGTGCAGTATTTCGGCCTGGGTGAGGTGACCGGCTGCATCACCGTGCTGCCGGCGCACATGCATTCGGTCGACGACGCCGACCCCAACGCCCACATCGGCTCCTGCGGCAAGCCGCGCACGGGCATGGAAGTGGCGGTGCTCGATACCGACCTGAACCCGGTACCCAGCGGCGAGATCGGCGAGATCTGCTGCCGCGGCCCCGCCGTGTTCGCCGGTTACCACGACAACCCCGAGGCCTCTGCCAAGGCGCTGCGGGGCGGTTGGTTCCACACCGGCGATTTGGGCGTGCTGGACGCCCGCGGCCTGCTCTACATCACCGGCCGCGAATCCGACATGTACATCTCGGGCGGCTCCAACGTCTACCCGCGCGAATGCGAGGAAGTGCTGTTGAGCCACCCCGGCGTGGCCGAGGTGGCGGTGCTGGGCGTGCCCGACCGCCACTGGGGCGAGGTGGGCGTGGCGGTGGTGGTGCGCCGAATCACGGCCGCCCCGCAAGCTGCCGACCTTCAAGCTGCTGACCAGCCAGCCGCCGACCCGCCAGCCGCCGCTGTGGACGAAGCGACGCTGCTGGCCTGGCTGGAGGGCCGGCTCGCGCGCTACCGCTGGCCACGCCGGGTTTTCTTCTGGGCTGCGCTGCCCAAGTCGGGCTACGGCAAGATCACCAAGAACGACGTGCGCGCGCTGCTGTTCGAGCGCGGCGAGGTGCTGCCGTTGACCGACACCTGAGCGCGGGCCCGCCAAGCGCCACCTGAAGCACCTGAAGCACCTGAGCACCTGAGCACCTGAGCACCTAAGCACTTGAAGCCCCCGACGCTCGTCGACAGCCTGCCGCCGACGACCCTATCCCGACCTGTTCCGATCAACTGGAAACACCCACCATGACCTTCAACCGCCGCACCCTGCTGGCCAGCGCCGGCGCACTGGCCGTGCCCACCGGCGCCTTCGCCCAAGCCAAGGCCGAGTTCACGCTCAAGTACGGCAACAACCTGCCGGTGACGCACCCGATGAACCTGCGCGCCAACGAGATGGCCGTCAAGATCAACGCCGAATCCAAGGGCCGCATCGACTTCAAGGTCTTCCCCAGCAGCCAGTTGGGCACCGACACCGACATGTTGTCGCAAATCCGTTCGGGTGCGCTGGAGTTCTTCACCTTGTCGCCGCTGATCCTGGGCACCTTGGTGCCGTCAGCCCAGATCAGCGGCGTGGGCTTCGCGTTCAAGGACTACAACCAGGTCTGGGCCGCGATGGACGGTGAGCTGGGCGCCCATGTGCGCAAGGAGATCTCGGCCAAGTCGCCGATGTTTGCCTTCGACAAGATCTGGGACAACGGCTACCGCCAGATGACCACCAGCACCCAGGCCATCACCAAGCCCGATGACTTGAAGGGCATGAAGATTCGCGTGCCGCCCAGCCCGTTCTGGGTCTCGATGTTCAAGGCCTTCGATGCGGCGCCGGCGACCATCAACTTCGCCGAGGTCTACACCGCGCTGCAGACCAAGCTCGTCGACGGCCAGGAGAACCCACTGGCCATCATCGCCACGGCCAAGTTGAACGAGGTGCAGAAGTACTGCTCGATGACCAACCACATGTGGGACGGCTACTGGTTTCTGGCCAACAAAAAGTCGTTCGAGCGCCTGCCCGCCGACCTGCAAGAAGTTGTGACCCGCAACGTCAACGCCGCCGGCCTGCTGCAGCGCGACGATGTGCGCAAGCTCAATGACGGCCTGGTCCCCGATCTGAAGGCCAGAGGCATGGTCTTCAACACCACCGACGCCGAGGTCTTCCGCGCCAAGCTGCGCTCGGCCGGTTTCTATGCCGAATGGCACAAAAAGTTTGGCGACGAGGCCTGGGCCCTGTTGGAGAAGTACACCGGCAAGCTGATCTGAGCGCCGGGCCGCAGCGGTGGCGGGCCTGCGGGCACGCCGCACTTGCGGTCGGCTTGATGCGCTGGCGGGCGCCACTGCGTGGTCAGCGACGCCCGCCATGGCCTTGAGCCATCCCGAAATGCCCGCCGGGCACCTCGCCATGGTGGCTTTTCCGGCCCACCCCGCCAGCGCCACCGCCACCGCCCACCCCGCCACTGACAAGCCCGAGGCCTTCGCACTGCCCAACAAGTCGAGCCGCCACGCGCCGGTGGCTGGCTGCTCAAGCCGATCGAATAGCTGTCGGCGGCGCTGGTGGTGTTCATCGTCAGCCTGCTGCTGGCGGGCGTGGTCGGCTTGTTCCTGGGCGTGTTGGCCAGGCCGGCGCTGGAGTACATCGAGAGCGAATCCTGGGTCACCGCGCCGACGCTGGAGATTCCCTTCGGGCTGCGGTGGCGGTGGTGGCCGCGGTGCCGGCGATCTCGACCGGCCGGCGCTGAGATTTGCGCCGATCATCGGGTGAAGCCAAGTGATGCCCCGGTGGATGCCCCGGTGGTCAGGCCGGTCAGTCCAGTTCCAGCACCAACTCGAAAGTGACCAGCACCGCATTGGCGCCCCGCGCCAGCCGGCCATCGGCCAGGCCGCCGCGGTGGTCGACTAAGCTGACGTCGATCTCGGCGACCGGTGCGCCGTCGGCACCCGGCCGCACCCGGCCGTGGCGCACCAGCAGCTCGGTGACGAAGGGCTCGACCCGCCGGCCGTCGTCGAATACCGCACCCACCGTGCTGCCGACGCCGCCGCGCAGCGTGGCGTGACGAATGCCGCGTTCGCGACAAAGGGTTTCCAGCGCGGTGCAGACGTCCTCGTTGGGCGCCAGGCGCACGGCCAGTGCGGCGCGGCCAGCGCCGGCGTGGTCTGCAGCGGCGTGATGCGCGGCGGGTCGGACCCGTGGCTTGAAGAGCGAAAACGCCGTCTCGTCGTCGGCCATCACCTGAAAGGCCGCGCCGTCCAGCAGCCAGGCGCTGGCCCGCAGCGGCGAGCTCAGCATGGCCTCGTGCGGCAGCACATGGCCGCAATGGCGGCGGCCCTCAGCGTCCAGCCAGCGGGCATGGCAGTGCAATGACGGCTGGCCGTCGCGCTGGCCGACGGTGACGGTGGCGGTTTCCAGCAACACCGCGCCGGCGGCGTCGAAGCGGTCGCTGAAGTACACCGCATGCGCCGCGGTCTTCGACAAGGCCGGCATCACGTAGGCAAACGGCTGCAGCGTGCCGGGCTGCAGTTGCAGCACCGCGCTGATGGCGTTGTCCGCGCTGGGCGTGTTGGGCGTGTTGCGCATGCTGAAAGGCGCCAGCGCCTCGGTCACCGCAGCCAGCAGCGACCGGCCGGACTGCAACTGCAGCGTTTGCTCGCGCACGGTGGCGGCGACCACGTCGGCGCGCTGCTTGGCCACCGGGCCGGGATGTTGGATGCGGCGCATGGGCGTTGAGTGGCCGTTCAATAGACCAGCCGATCGGGCCGGATGTCGCGCAGGATGGTGGTCGCGATCTCCTCGATCGACTTGTGGGTCGAGCTGAGCCAGGCCACACCGTTGCGCCGCATCATCGTCTCGGCCTCGCGCACCTCGTACTGGCAATTTTCCAGCGCGGCGTATTGGCTGCCGGGCCGGCGTTCATTGCGGATCTGCGACAGCCGCGCCGGGTCGATCGTCAGGCCGAAACACTTGGCCAGGTAAGGCGCCAGTGCACCGGGCAGCTTGTGGCGTTCAAAATCTTCCGGGATCAGCGGGTAGTTGGCGGCCTTGATGCCATGCTGCATCGCCAGGTAGAGGCTGGTGGGTGTCTTGCCGCTGCGGCTGACGCCCAGCAAGATCACGTCGGCACTGGCCAGGTTGCGGGCCGATTGGCCGTCATCGTGGGCCAGCGAGAAGTTGATCGCCTCGATGCGCTCGTGGTACTCGCTGCTCTTGGCGGCGTCCGAGAAGCGGCCGACCCGGTGGTTGCTGGTGACGCCGAACTCGATTTCCAGCGGCTCGACAAAGGCGCGGAACATGTCCATCACGAAACCGCGGCAATCGCTGTGGGTCACGATTGCGCGAATATCGTCGTTGACCAGGGTGATGAAGACGATCGGCCGCTTGGCTTCGACCTGGGCCACGTGGTTGATCTCCGCGACCACCGCGCGTGCTTTTTCGGCGGTGTCGATGAAGGGCCGCCGGACATGGCGCGGCTTGGTCGGAAATTGCGCCAGGATCGAATTGCCAAAGGTCTCGGCGGTGATGCCGGTGCCATCCGAGACATAAAACACGCTGCGATTGGGCATGGAGTGGGCGGGTTGCGGGAGCGGATGGCCGATGTCCAAGGATGATAGGGGCTTCGTCCGTAGAATCGTGCGCAGTCCCCGCCGGACACCCGACACCGCCGTCCCTTGCCGCAATGCACTTGCCGCAACACCCTTGCCGCATTCCCCTTGCCGCCCTCCATGCGCCCCGCCTGCTGCCCACTTGATTGTCTCGCCGCAGGCGCGCGGGCCCGGACCAGCGGCCGCACGGCAAAACTTTCCCACCATCCCGGAGCTTGCCCATGTCATCCCCCCATCTGGCGACCGCCCTGGTCCTGCCCTTTGAACACCTGAGAATGACCGACGTCGAGGTCGTTGGCGGCAAAAACGCCAGCCTCGGCGAGATGATCAGCCAACTGGGCGCCAGCGGCGTGCGGGTGCCGGGCGGCTTTGCCACCACGGCCCATGCCTTCCGCGAGTTTCTGGCCTATGGCGGCCTGACCGACAAGATCAACGCCCGGCTGGCCGCGCTGAACACCGACGATGTCAGGGCCTTGGCCGAGGCGGGCGCCGAGATCCGCGGCTGGGTCACCGCCGCGCCATTTCCGCCTGACTTCGACGCCGCGGTGCGGGCCTCGTTCGCCGCGCTGACCACCGACAACCCCGGCGTGAGCTTTGCAGTGCGCTCGTCGGCCACCGCCGAAGACCTGCCCGACGCGTCCTTCGCCGGCCAGCAGGAATCCTTTCTCAACGTGCATGGCATTGCCGACGTGCTGCACAAGATGAAGGAAGTCTTCGCGTCGCTCTACAACGACCGCGCCATCAGCTACCGCGTGCACAAGGGCTTTGCGCACGCGGACGTGGCCTTGTCGGCCGGAGTGCAGCGCATGGTGCGCAGCGATCTGGGTTCGGCCGGCGTGATGTTCACCATCGACACCGAATCAGGTTTCGAGGACGTGATCTTCATCACCGCCAGCTACGGCCTGGGCGAAACGGTGGTGCAGGGCGCCGTCAATCCCGACGAGTTCTATGTCCACAAGCCGGGTCTGAAGGCGGGCAAGCTGGCGATCATCCGCCGCAACCTGGGCAGCAAGCTGATCCGCATGGCGTTCGCCAGCGACGAGGAGCGCCTGGCCACCGGCAAGCTGGTGCACACGCTGGACACGCCGCCCGAACTGCGCAACCGCTATGCGCTGACCGATGCCGACGTGACCGAGCTGGCCCAGTACGCGCTGATCATCGAGCAGCACTATGGCCGGGCGATGGACATCGAGTGGGGCAAGGACGGCGAGGACGGCAAGCTCTACATCCTGCAGGCCCGGCCCGAGACGGTGAAGAGCCAGCGCGGCGACCAGGTCGAGCACCGCTACAAGCTGAAAGGTCACAGCACGGTGCTGGCCGAAGGCCGCGCCATCGGCCAGAAGATCGGCACCGGCCCGGTGCGGCTGGTCTCGCACATCAGCGAGATGGACCGGGTGCAGCCCGGCGACGTGTTGGTCACCGACATGACCGACCCGAACTGGGAGCCGGTGATGAAGCGCGCCAGCGCCATCGTCACCAACCGCGGCGGGCGCACCTGCCACGCCGCGATCATCGCCCGCGAACTGGGCATCCCCGCGGTGGTC
>JAYVDE010000207.1:0-6339 GCA_043749575.1 Burkholderiaceae bacterium
CGGCCTGATGCTGGTCGGCAAAGAGTACGACGAGGGCACGATCTACCGCGCCGCTCTGGCCTTCGAGCAGTCGGGGGATTGGAAGACGTTCTGACCGCGCCGTACCAAACCACACAAGTTTCACCCATAACAACTCAGGGAGTTCACTCATGGATCGTCGCCAATTCATCAAGAATACGGGTTATGCGGCCGCAGCCAGCAGCTCCGGCCTGTTGCTGCCGACATCGGCCTTTGCCGCAGACGACATTGCCGTCGGCAGCATCCACGACCTCTCGGGCGGGCTCGACATCTACGGCAAGCCGATGGTCGATGCGCTGACGCTGGCCATCGAGGAGCAGAACGCCGCCGGCGGCCTGCTCGGCAAGAAGCTCAAGCTGGTCAGCTACGACCCGCAATCGAACATGCAGATGTACGCCCAGTTCGCGCAACAGGCCTCGTTGAAAGACAAGGTGGCGGTGGTCCATGGCGGCATCACCTCGGCGTCGCGCGAGGTCATCCGCCCGGTGCTCAACAAAAACAAGACGCTGTACTTCTATAACACCCAGTACGAGGGCGGTGTCTGCGACCGCGGCACCTTCAGCACCGGCGTGACGCCGGCCCAGACGGTGGGCAAGTTGATCCCCTACGCGATGAAAAAATGGGGCAAGAAGATCTATGTGATCGCCGCCGACTACAACTACGGCCAGATCACCTCGCAGTGGGTCAAGAAGTTCGCGCTCGAGAACGGCGGCAGCATCGCCGCCATCGACTTCTTCCCGCTCGACGTGACCACCTTTGGCCCGACCATCGCCAAGATCGAGGCGGCCAAGCCCGACATGGTGGTCTCCGCACTGGTCGGCGGCGCGCACATGTCGTTCTACCGCCAGTGGGCGGCGGCCGGCCTGACCAAGAAGATCCCGCTGGCCTCCACCACCTTCGCGGTGGGCAACGAGCACATCGTGCTGTCGCCCGAAGAGGCCGATGGCTTTTTGCTGTCGTACAACTACTTCGAGAACCTCGACACGCCCGAGAACAAGGCTTTCAAGGAGCGCTTCCACAAGCGCTTCGGTAAGGATTACCCCAACATCACCGAGCTGGCGATGGGCACCTACCAAGGCTTCAAGCTCTGGGCCGAGGGCGTGAAGAAGGCCAACTCGGTCGAGATCGGCAAGGTGACGACGGCGCTGGAATCGGGCATCAGCATCATGGGCCCCAGCGGCAAGGTATCGATCGACCCAGCCACCCACCACTGCATCCTGAACGTCAGCGTGGCCGAGGTGAAAGCCAAGAAGCTCAACATCCTGCAGACCTTCCAGCAGCAAGCGCCCACCGACACCAGCGCGGTGTGCAACCTGCAGAAGAACCCGAAGGACAACCAGCAGTACGTCATCAAGGCCTGACGCCAGGCGGTCGTGTCGACCGCCCTGTTCCCCGTTCCGTCGACCGTTTTGTCGACCGTTTTCTCGACCGTTTTGTCGACTTTTCCACCGACCCACCCGAGCCCGAGCCACGCCCCATGGATCTTGCCGTCATCGTCGTGATCCAGGTGCTCTACGCGGTGGCCAGTCTGGTCATCATCTCGGCCGGTCTGGCGGTCATCTTCGGCATGATGAAGGTGATCAACCTGGCCCACGGTGAGTTCATGATGCTGGGCGCCTACGCCACCATCGTCGCCAACAAGGCCGGTCTCAACCTGTGGCTGGCGATGTTTTTGGTGGCGCCGGTGGCCGTCGGCCTGATCGGCGTGGTGCTGGAGCGGCTGGTCATCCGGCGGCTGTACGGCCGCATGGTCGACACCATGCTGGCCACCTGGGGGCTGTCGCTGCTGCTGGTGGGCATCGTCACCTCGATCGCCGGCAACACCACCGCCGGCGTGTCGGCGCCGCTGGGCAGCTTCAAGATCGGTGCCTACTCGGTCAGCAGCTACACGCTGGTGATCATCGCGGTGGCGCTGGTGCTGGCGCTGGTCATCCGCTGGGTGCTGCTGCGCACGCCCTGGGGCCTGATCGCCCGCGGCACGATGCAAAAGCCCGACATGGCCAACGCGCTGGGCATCAGCCCGACGCGGGTGTATGCGGTCACCTTTGCGGTGGGGGCGGCGTTGTCGGGTCTGGCCGGCGCGCTGCTGGCGCCGCTGACCGGCGTGGTGCCGACGATGGGCGGCGCCTTCGTCGCCAAGGCCTTCATCACCGTGATCGGCGGCGGCCCGGCGATCCTGGCCGGCCTGGTCAGCGCCTCGACGCTGTTCGGCGCCATCAACCAGCTGGCCACCTTCATCACCACCCCGGTGTTTGGCGAGGTGGCCTTGCTGTTCGCGGCGATCGTGATGCTGCGCCTGCTGCCCCAGGGCATCACCGGCCGTTTCTTCAAGGGATCGCTGTGAACCGTTTTGCAAAGTCTTGGCACAGCGCCGCCCTCACCTTGGGCATCGGCATCGCGCTGCTGTTCATCCTGCCCGGCGTGTTGGACGAGTACACGCTGATGCAGATGACGATCTACGCGGTGATGGCCCTCCTGGCCATCAGCCTGGGCTTCATCTGGGGTTTCGGCGGCATCCTGTGTTTCGGCCAAGCCGCGTTCTTCGGCCTGGGCTCCTACACCTACGCCATCGCGGTGGTCAACATCGGCGACAGCACCCTGCCCTTCCTGCTGGCCATCGTGGTGCCGGCCTTGTTCGCAGCGCTGCTGGGCTATGTGATCTTCTACGGCCGGCTGTCGGATGTCTACATGGGTGTGATCACGCTGACGGTGACGCTGATCCTGTTCAACCTGGTCAATTCGACCGCCGGCCCCGAGTGGCGCATTGGCAATGCGCCGCTGGGCGGCTTCAACGGCATCCCGGGCATCCCGACGCTGAACCTGCCGGGCCAGCCCGACGAGGTGCTGGGCCCGGCCGCGTTGTTCAAGCTGACTTTGGTCTGCCTGCTGGCGGTCTACGCGCTGCTGCGCGTGCTGATCAGCTCGAAGATCGGCCGGGTGATCATCGCCGCCAAAGAAAACGAGCAACGTGTGCTGCTGCTGGGCTACGACGCGCGGGCCTACAAGCTGTTTTGCTTCAGCTTGGGCGGCGCCATCGCCGGGCTGGCGGGCTGTTTGTTTGCCAACTGGGGTGCCTTCACCAGCCCGACGATCTTCGGCCTGGCGATGTCGGCGCAGATCATCATCTGGGTCATCGTCGGCGGCCTGGGCACGCTGGTCGGGCCGGTGGTCGGCGCGGTGGCGATCCAGTGGCTCGGCACCGAGATCGGCACCCAGCAGACCTTCAATTCGAACCTGGTGCTCGGCGCCATCCTGGTGGTCTTTGTGCTGCTGGTGCCACGCGGCATCGTGCCCAGCCTGGGTGACCTGATAGACCACGGCTGGGGTCGATTCAGCCGCTTCAAGCGCCGGGGGCTGGCCAAGGACAAGCCGGCCAACGACGCCCAGGCCAAGGCGTCGACGCCACCGCGTGCCGCGGCGGAGCCCGGCGCATGACACCGCTGATCGAGACCCGCGGCCTCAACGTGCACTTCGGCGGCGTGCATGCCACCCGCGATGTCAACTTCTCGCTGGCCGAGGCCGAGTTGCGCTGTGTCATCGGCCCCAACGGCGCCGGCAAGAGCACCTTCTTCAAGCTGCTGACGGGGCAGACCAAGCCCAGCTCGGGGCAGATCCTGTTCCGCGGCCAGGACATCTCGAACATGCAGCCGCACGACCCCGGCCGGCTGGGCATCGGCATCAAGACGCAAGTGCCCAGCCTGTTCAACGGCTTGTCGGTGTGGGAGAACGTCTGGCTGTCGGCACGCCGCGTCAACAGCAAGGCCCAAGCCGATCGCATCACCCGCGAGACGCTCGAGCGCGTGGGCATGACCGCCTACAAAGACACCGTCGCCGGCCTGCTGGCCCACGGCCTGCGCCAGTGGGTGGAGATCGGCGTGGTGATCGCCGCCGACCCGCCGCTGATCCTGCTCGACGAACCGGCCGCCGGCATGAGCGACGGCGAAGTGGCGCGCACCGCCGAATTGATTCTCGAGATCAACCGCCAGCATGCGCTGGTGGTGGTCGAGCACGACATGAACTTCATCCGCATGATCGCCAAGAAAGTGACCGTGTTGCACCAGGGCGCGATCCTGCGCGAGGACACGCCTGACCGCATCATGAGCGACCCGCTGGTGCAGCAGATCTACCTCGGCAAGAAGCCGCACTGAGCATGCTGGAAGTCAACTCGCTCTACGCCGGCTACGGTGCCATCCCCGTGCTGCGCGACATCACGCTGGCCATCGCCGAGGGTGAATCGGTCGGCATCCTCGGCCACAACGGCATGGGCAAGACCACGCTGCTGCGCACCCTGATCGGCGCGCTGCGCAGCACCACCGGCACGCTGCGGTTGCGTGGCACCGACATCACGCACGCTGCGCCCCATGCCCGCGTCAAGTTAGGCATGGCCTATGTGCCGCAGGGCCGCGAGATCTTCCCCACGCTCAGCGCGATGGACAACCTGCGCATGGGCCTGGTCAAGACCGGTGCGCTGGCCCGGGGCGGCGGTGCCGAGACCATCGAGCGGCTGCTGCAGGATTTTCCGCGCTTGAAACCGCTGCTCGACCGGCCGGGTGGCTCGCTGTCGGGCGGCGAGCAGCAACTGCTGGCGTTGGCCCGCGCGCTGGCCGGCCAGCCCACGCTGCTGCTACTCGACGAGCCGACCGAGGGCATCCAGCCGTCGATCATCGAAGAGATCGCCGAGACCCTGGCGACGCTGCGCGACCGCATGAAACTGACGATCGTGCTGGTCGAGCAGAACCTGGATTTCATCGCCGCGGTGTCGCAGCGGGTGCTGGTCATCAAGCGCGGCCAGCTCGGCGGCGAGATCCCGCGCGAGCACCTGGGCGATCTCTCGATCATGAGCGAGTACACCGGCGTGCACGGCTAGCCTGCACAACACCAACCCGATCCCTGCTGGAGACCCAACATGACCTGGCTGAACGATTCGATCATGCGAAAGCGCGGCGTGGCGCAAGGCCGCACGCCCGACTGCCACGCGCTGACCGAGGCGCTGCAGGGCAAGTTTCACTACACCATCGGGCCTTACAGCGACCCGGTGCTGAAGATCAGGCCCGGTGACCGGGTGGTGGTCGACACCCGCGACGCTTTCGACGGCAAGGTCAAGACCGAACAAGACTTGCCCTCACGGGTGCTGAACATGCCCTTCGTCAACCCGCAGAACGGCCCGATCCTGGTCGAGGGCGCCGAGAAAGGCGACGTGCTGGCGGTCTACATCGAAAGCATGGCGCCGCGCGGCCCCAACCCGCGCGGCACCTGCGCGATGATTCCGCAGTTCGGTGCCCTCAGCGGCACCTCGCTGACCGCGCTGCTGGCCCAAGACCTGCCCGAGCTGGTGCGCAAGATCGACCTCGACGAGAACGGCGTCTACTGGAGCAAACGGGTCACGCTGCCTTATCGGCCGCACATCGGCACGCTGAGCTGCTCGCCCGAGATCGATTCGATCAACACGCTGACGCCCGACAACCACGGCGGCAACATGGACCTGCCCGACATGGGCCCGGGCAGCATCACCTACCTGCCGGTGCGCAGCGCCGGCGGGCGGCTGTTCATCGGCGATGCCCATGCCTGCCAGGGCGACGGCGAGGTCTGCGGCACGGCGGTCGAATACGCCAGCACCACGACGATCCAGGTCGACTTGATCAAAGGCTGGCAGCTCGAATGGCCGCGGCTCGAGAACGAGAAAGTGATCATGGCCATCGGCAGCGCCCGACCGCTGGAAGACGCCACCCGCATCGCCTACAAAGAACTGATCCTGTGGCTGGAGGCCGAGTACGGCTACGACCGCTGGGACGCCTACATGATGCTGAGCCAGTGCGGCCAGGTGCGGCTGGGCAACTTCGTCGACCCCAAGTACACGGTGGGCGCGGGCATCAGCAAGCAGTACTTGGTGCCGGCTTGACGGTGCTGCGGCCGCCGTCTCGAACGCCCGGCCGCTTTCAGCTCGACCCCCTTCAACAGACACAGGAGCCAACATGGATCTCGGACTCAAAGGCCTCAAGGCCATCGTCACCGGCGGCACCAAGGGCATCGGCCAGGCCATCGCCCAGACCTTAGCGGCCGAAGGCGCGCATGTGGCGATCTGCGCCCGCAACGCCGACGAGGTGGCGGCCAGCGTGGCCGAATTGCAGGCCCGTGGTGTGACGGCCTTCGGCCGTGCGGTCGACGTGGCCGACGGCCCGGCGCTGGCGGCCTGGGTCAACGACGCTGCCGCCGCACTGGGCGGCCTCGACATCGTGGTCGCCAACGTCAGCGCGTTGGCGATCGCCGCCGACGAAGCGGCCTGGCAGCGCGGCTTCGAGGTCGACATGATGGGCACGGTGC
>JAYVDE010000208.1:0-6327 GCA_043749575.1 Burkholderiaceae bacterium
CTGATCGCCGGCAGGCTCATCGACCTGCCAATCACCTCGCGATCAGCCTGTGCTGCCGGCACCATGGCGCTCAAATCACCATAGCTTCGGTGCCTTGAACAGCCACCTGTGGCGGTCGCCGCGGTTTCCTCCCTCGAGGCTTGTGCGACACCTGCCCTCAGGTCGTGGCGGATCGACGCGCGTGTGCGTTCGCCGGGAAGGTGTCCCACAACCCTTAACAGCAGCGCCAGTGCGTGGGCATCGGATGCAGTCGTTCAGCCGGGATCCGTTCCCGGTTGATCATTGCGAGCCGCGAACGACTGCTCTCGCCGTCGCTGACCCTTTCGGCGGCGCGAACGAAGGTCAAGTTCCGAGGTAGACCGGTCGTTCGCTGGGAAAACCGCGGCCGGCTGTAATGGGTCGATCGGGAAGAGCCCCTCGACCTGCCGCCCGACTGCAGACATCCGGTCTCGCCGACGTCTGCGTCACACGACCGTCCCGCTGCTCGCTACGTCCCGGGCAAGGCGCCGGTATCGCAGGCGACTACTGCGCTCGTCGAACGGTAGCTGCTCTCGGTCGAGCGGCAGTAGCGCTATCGCGGTTCTTGCGCCCCACACACGGCAGGTACGGGAGCTATCTGACAGTGCTACAACATTGCTGCGAAGTTCCTGCCCTGCGCGGCCGGCAGCCTTGCGGGCGACCTAGCAAATCGATTCCGCGACCCAGGAAGACTCGCCGGAACGGACGCGGCATCAGACACAGCGCCAGGACCGCCGATGTACCAACCGACTGCTACAAAGTCGTGCTACAAAGCACCTGCTTTCTTCTCGGGCTACGCAGGTGGCAGAGATGTGGAGCGGGTTCCCTTCGCCCGCTCCAGCTGCCCTGACCGCAGCCGCCACGCCGGCGTTGGCAGCCTCATGGGCCGCAAGGTCCAGCCCCAGGCGGCCGCGCTGCAGACTGCCCAGCAGGCCCAGGCCGACCACAAGGTGTGGCTCAAAAAGTGCGCGCCACGCGCCATCTGCGCCCAGCCGAACACCCCGCCCAGCAGCCACACGGCGGCCAATGCGGCCTGCGCCAGCACCGGGCGGTACGGTCGCCACAAGAAATAGACCCCAAAAAACGCAAACGCGGCGACCGCATGGCCGGACGGAAAACAATGGCCAGGCCCGCCATCAAGCACCCGAAGCCACCAATGCGGCACATAGGGCACCGTGCCACCAAAAGGCAGCAGATCCCACGGGCAACTGGTGCTGGTGAAGCGCTTGATCGTCGGCACCAGCACCAGGGCGGCGACGGTGGCGCTCAGCCAGTACAGCCGTTCACGCCGTGGCGGACCGCTGAGCCGGGTGCGGGTGGCATCCCAGACCAGCAGCGCCAGCAGCACCCAGGCCAACCAGCGCCCACCGTTGTGCAGCAAGCTGCTGGTCAGCCAGGCGTCGCGCCAGGCAAAGCCGGTGGCATCGCCAAAGTGCTGCGCCAGCCAGAGGTCCCCGCCCGAGGCTTCCCACGCGACCAGCACCAACAGGCCGGCCAGCAGCCACCCCGCATCGCGGCGACGGTCACGCCAGCGGTTATGCCGAACATCTTGCCGAACATCAGACCGAAGATCGGCCGACTGGCCGCTCACCGCGCGGCCACCGCTGCGGCGCGACAGCCCTGCGTCAAGTCCCAGCCGGCATCGCTGACCTGGGTGCGCACGTCCAGCAGGGCCAGCACGGTGGGAAACAGATGGTCGTGGGCCACCGGGCGCGTCGCCGTTGGCCCGACCTGACGCTGCAGCGCCGGCCGCAGGCAGCCGGCCTTGAAACCGGCACCCTGCTCGAAGCCGTCGCTGAACCACATCACCATCGGCACGCGGGTCTGCACCTCCGGTGCAATGGCATAAGGCAAACCGTGCAGGAACAGGCCGTGCTCGCCCAGCGAGTCACCGTGGTCGGACAGGTAGACCAGCGCGCTGTCGACCTCGGCCGAACGGGCCTGCAGTTTGGCAATCGCCGTGGCCAGCACATGGTCGGTGTAGAGCAAGGCGTTGTCGTAGCTGTTGGTGATTTGCTCCGGCGTGCAGCGGCGCAGGTCGTCGTCGCGGCATTCGGGCTGAAACTTGGCGAAGCCTGGCGGGTGGCGTCGAAAATACGATGGGCCATGGTTGCCCAGCATGTGCAGCAGCCACAGCTGGGTGCCCTGGGCCGACTTCAGGCGCTGGTCCAGGTCATGCACCAGGCCTTCGTCCAGGCACTGGCCCCCGGTGCACAGGCCGGGCGCGTTGGCGGGTGAGACCTGGTCGTTTGGCAGCCCGTCGCAAATGCCCTTGCAGCCGCTCTGGTTGTCGCGCCAGTGCACCGCCACGCCGGCCCGCGCCGCCACGTGCAACAGCGATTGCTGGCCGCGAATGCGGGCCTCGTCATAGTCGCGCCGGCCGACCGGGGCAAACATGCAGGGCAGTGAGACCTCGGTGTTGGTGCCGCAGGCCTGCACGGCGCCGAAGTTCAGCACCGGCAGCTGCGCCAGCTGTGGCGTGGTCTGGCGGGCATAACCGTTGAGGCCCCAGTTGGCCGCGCGGGCGGTTTCACCCACCACCAGCACCAACACCAGCGGTTTCTGGCGTGCTGGCCACGACGGCCCGGGCGCGGCGTCCAAGCCGATGGCCTGGCGCGGCTGCGCGGCACCGCGGGCATCGGCCACGGCGATGCTGCCGACCGACCACAGCAGGTTTGCCGGCGTGATGAGGTAGCGCACCTCCTTGTGGTTGCGCATCAGCGAGGCCAGTGGCTGGAACACCGACATCACCGCGCCCACCAGCACGCCCCCGCTCAACAGCAGCACACCCAACCGCACAGCGGCCGCACGCAGCGCGGGCCGGTTCACCAGCCGCACCCGCCACAGCAGCAGCAATGGCAGGCCGGCGTAAACCAGCATGTGCAGCAACCAGCGGGTGCTCAGCAGTTCTTGCGCCTCGGCCAGGTTGGTGCGCAGCACGTTGCGCAGCATCGACGGGTCGAGGTAAACGCCGTAGGCCGTCATGTAGTAGCCGGCACTGGCGGTCACCAGGGTGAGTGCGACCAGCAGCGGTTTCACCGTCCAGCGGTTGGCCACCAGCAGCAGCAACAGGCTGTGCAGCGCCACGGCCAGCACGAACATCGCGGCGCCAAAACCCCAGGCCGAGGCGTCCGACCAGCTGCGGCCCTGCAGCGTGACCGCCAGGAACGACCGATTGGCCGACAAGGCCCAGAACAGGCTGGCGACGAAGACCAGCTGCTCTACCGTGGCGTCGACGGTGAAGCGGCCGCGGTCTGGGTCAGTCGGCACGGCCTCGGCACTGTCGAGGGCGGCGGCGGTGGCGGATCGGCCCAGCAGGCGGTTGAGCAATGTCATGACCCCGAGTTCAACCCGCCAGCGTGAAGCCCACCTGAAGCGCCGGTGGGCTGGGTGGTACGGTCCGGGCTGGCGCCTAGCCACCTAGCCACCTAGCCGCCTACCCGCCTACCCGCATACGAGCCCACCGGTCCACCGGCCCATCATCCTCGCGCCCGCCCCCACCGTCCGCTCCGCCCGCCGCGTTCACTTCGCCCTCCATCACCCCCCGCCGCCATGAGACTGCTGCTGCTGGAAGACGACACCTTGCTCGGCGACGGCTTGCGTGACTACCTGCAAGGCGATGGCCATGTCGTCGACTGGTGCCGGTCGCTGCGCGAGACCCAAGGCCTGCAAGCTGAACCCTTCGATGCGCTGCTGGTCGACTGGCAGCTGCCCGACGGCTCGGGGCTGGGCTGGTTGCGTGCCCGCCGCGCCCGCGGCGACACCACACCGGCGCTGATG
Organism: Burkholderiaceae bacterium; assembly: GCA_043749575.1. Taxonomy (GTDB): domain Bacteria; phylum Pseudomonadota; class Gammaproteobacteria; order Burkholderiales; family Burkholderiaceae_C; genus Pseudaquabacterium. Next base: position 3,799 of record JAYVDE010000208.1, read on the forward strand.
CTGACGGCACATGATCGCCTGGCACAGCGTGTTGAAGGCCTGGACGGTGGCGCCGACGACTACCTGGTCAAGCCCTTTGCCCCCGAAGAATTGGCCGCCCGGCTGCGCGCGTTGGGCCGTCGCATGACCGGCGGTGGTGGTGCGTTGCGGCATTTTGGCGACGTTGAGGTCGACCTCACCGCCCGCACCGTGCGGGCCCGCGGCGCACGGATCGACCTGACGGCGCGCGAGTGGGCGGTGCTCGAAGCCCTGGTGCTGCGCGCCGGGCGCATCGTGCCCAAGCCCGACCTGGAGCGGCTGGTGCTGGGCTTCGAAGCCGAATTGGCGAGCAACGCGCTGGAGGTGCATGTCTCGGCGCTGCGCCGCAAGCTGGGCCGCGGCCTGATCGAGACTGTGCGCGGTCTGGGTTACCGGGTGGCGGGTGCATGAGCCGGCCGGGCCGCCCCAAGGGCGAATTCCGCAGTGCGTAGCATGAAGGTACTCCAGTGAGCCGGCCCGTGCCGTCGATCCGCAGCCGGCTGGCCAACGCGCTGGTGGCTTGGGCGGTGGTCTGGGGCCTGGCGGTCGGTGCGGCCGTCTGGCTGGCCGCCACCCGCGAAGTAGACGAACTGCTGGACGACGGCCTGCGCTCGTCGGCCGAGCTGATGGCCGCCTTCACCATCAACGCCCAGGCCCTGCCGACGGTCGGAACGATCGGCCCGGCGCCGGCCGTGGCCGGTGGTGCGGGCGAGCGCTTCGCCTGGCAGGTGGTGACCCCCGACGGCCGCGTCGCCTTGCGCTCGTCGCTGGCACCGGCCACGCCCTGGCTGGCCACGCCCACGGCGGGTCTCAGCGACACCTCGCGCTGGCGGCTGTTTGGCCTGGCGCTGGCCGCCGACGGCCGCATGCTGTACACCGCGCAATCCCGCGAACAGCGGCAAGAGGCCCGCGCCGAGGCGGCCCTGAGCGCCGTGCTGGCCGCGCTGGCCATGGGGCTGCTGGGCCACCTCTGGCTGCGTTCGCGCGTGCGCCGCGAGCTCGAGCCGCTGCAAACGCTGTCGGACCGCCTGCAACGGCTGGATTTCGACGCGGCGGTCGACAGCGGTGACCGCCGCCTGGGCCCGGCCGAACGGCGCGAGTTGCAACCGGTGCACCAGGCCATGGACGCCTTGATGGCACGGCTGGCCGCCCGGATGGCCACCGAGCGCGCCTTCTCGGCCCATGCCGCCCACGCCCTGCGCACACCGCTGGCCGGCATCGACGCCCAGTTGGCCGTGGCCTTGCGTGAATGCCCACCGGCGCTGGGCCCGCGGCTGCAACGGGTGCGTGACGCCGCTGCCCGCTTGCAAGGTGTGGTGGCCGCCTTGTTGGGGCTGTTTCGCACCGGCAGCCCGCCGGCCCGGGCCCCGGTGGATGTCGCCCGGCTGTTGGCTCGCTTGCCGGTGGCGGGCCTGCAGGTGCAGGTGGACAGTGATGCCACGGTGCTGGCCGACGCCGACCTGCTGGCCGCGGCGCTGCTGAACTTGCTGGACAACGCCCTGCGCCACGGCGCCCACCGGGTGGTGGTACGCGCAACCGCAGCGGGCACTTTGCGCCTGGACGATGACGGCCCCGGCGTGCCGCCGCAGCGCCGCCAGCAACTGCAGCGTGCGCTGGACGCCCAGGCCTACGACGGTATCACCGGCCTGGGGCTGATGCTGGCCGACCGGGTGGCCCGGGCCCATGGCGGACGCCTGTGGCTGCCCGCGGCCGACCGGGGTTTTGCGGTTGAAATCGATCTGGCGCCGGCGCGGTGATGCGGCGCAGTCTTCAGGCGGGCTTCACCCGGCACTGCGATGATCCGGGCCCGACCCGGCGTGTGTTCGCCCGGGCTACCACCCGACGCCGCCTATGAACCCCTCCAAACCCGCCCGAAGCCAGCGGCCGAACACCAGCACGCCAAGCTCCACCACCCCAGCCACCCCAGCCGCTGCCCCCGCCGATGGCGATGGCGATGGCGATGGCGATGGCGGTGGCGATGCCGCGCCGACCCGGGCGTTTGCCAAGGGCCACAACGATGTCGGCCGGCTGCTGCGGGCGACGGCTTATTCCTGGCAAGGGCTGCGCGCCGCCTGGCGCCACGAGGCCGCTTTCCGGCTGGAAGTTTGGCTAGGCGTGCCCTTGCTGGCCCTGGCGGGCTGGGCCGCGCCGGGCCGCTGGCAAGCTTTGGCGCTGGTGCTGTCAGTGCTGGCGGTCTGGATCGTCGAGCTGCTGAACTCGGCCATCGAGGCGCTGGCCGACGCGGTATCCGTCGAGGCCCATCCGCTGATCGGCCGCGCCAAGGACATGGCCAGCGCCGCGGTCACGCTCAGCCTGCTGGCGCTGCTGCTGACCTGGGGCGTGGTGTTCTGGCCCTGAAGCCCGCGCGCTGCCCCGGCTGTTTTCGATTCATTTATTTCAACAGGCACCAGGCCCCCCCAGCGGCGGCCGGTGCCGCCAACCCGCTCCGAAACCATGTCAGATACCCTGCCCCGCCCCACCGATGCCGTTGTCGCGCCGGCCCCACCCGGT
>JAYVDE010000209.1:0-15925 GCA_043749575.1 Burkholderiaceae bacterium
AAGCTGTGGTCGTCGAACAGGGCCAGGCCCTCCTCGAGGTTCAGCTGGATCACGTTGACGCCGCGCTGCATGCTGGCCAGCACGTTGGCGTCGGCGATCTCGACGCCATAGCCGGTGCAGGCCTTGTCGCGCTGCAGATGGGCCAGCAGCTCGCCATTGCCGCAGCCCAGGTCGAGCACACGGGCACCGGCCGGCACCAGGTCGGCGATCAGCGCCATCTCGGCGGTCATGCTCATGGGGGCGCCTCCCGGCCAGGCCAGGTGCTGCGAGCGCTGTCCGCCAGCCGGGCGCGGCTCATGAGGCAACCGCGATGCTTCGCATTGCGGTGTATGAGCGCTTTGGAGCGGCCACGCGCGCTCATGGCGCCAGCTGCGCGGCAATGCGCTCAAAGGTAGCCCGCAGCACGCCGTGGTAGCGCGGGTCTTCGAGCAGGAAGGCGTCGTGGCCGTGCGGCGCGTCGATCTCGGCGTAGCTCACGGCGATGCGGTTGTCGACCAGCGCCTTGACGATCTCGCGCGAGCGGGCCGGCGGAAAGCGCCAGTCGGTGGTGAAGCTCACCACCGTGAAGCGCTGGTCACGGGCCACCGCAAAGGCCGCCGACAAGTTGCCGCCGAAAGGCCGGGCGGGGTCGAAGTAGTCGAGCGCGCGGGTGATCAGCAGGTAGGTGTTGGCGTCGAAGTATTCGCTGAACTTGTCGCTCTGGTGGCGCAGGTAACTCTCGATCTGGAACTCGATGTCCTGGGTCGAATAAGCCAGCGCGATAGCGCCACCGTTGCCATCTTCGGCGCCGGACCGCCGCAGACTGCGGCCGAACTTCTCTGCCCTCGAGTCGTCCGACAGGTAGGTGATGTGGCCGATCATCCGCGCCACCCGCAGGCCGCGCCGCGGCAGCACGCCGTGCGCGTGGTAGTGGCCGCCATGGAAATCGGGGTCGGTGATGATGGCGCGACGCGCCACCTCGTTGAAGGCGATGTTCTGCGCCGACAAATTGGGCGCGGTGGCCACCGCGATGCACTCGGCCACCCGCTGCGGGTAACGCAGCGTCCAGCTCAGCGCCTGCATGCCACCCAGGCTGCCACCCAGCACCGCCGCCAGGCGCTGGATATCCAGCGCGTCGAGCAGCCGGGCCTGGGCATCGACCCAGTCTTCGACCGTGACCACCGGGAAATCAGCACCCCAAGGCTGGCCGGTGGCCGGGTTGACATGGGTCGGCCCGGTGGAGCCGAAGCACGAGCCCAGGTTGTTGACGCCGATGACGAAAAAGCGGTCGGTGTCCAGCGGCTTGCCGGGCCCGACCAGGTTGTCCCACCAGCCTTCGCTGCGCGGCTGGCCGGCGTGGCTGCCGGCGACATGGTGGCTGGCGTTGAGCGCATGGCAGACCAGCACCGCGTTGCTGCGCGCGGCGTTGAGCGTGCCGTAGGTCTCGTAGACCAGTTCGTAGCCCGGCAGCGACGCGCCGCTTTGCAGCGGCAGCGGCGTGTCGAAGAGCATCTTCTGCGGTGTGACGTGCCCTATAGCGGCCATGGCGTGGTGTGACCAAACAGTGCGCGGCAACAAAAAAACCCGGCGCCGCTGCAAGCGCGGGCCACCGGGTTGAAGGCATCACACTTTTAGCGGCATTTGTAGAGCGCCCGCAATCCTGGACAAATCGGCGCTGAACAGAAGTATAGCCAGCGCAGGCCCGCTATTTCGGCCTTTGCAGCGCGCCGCCGACGCCCAGAATGCGCTGCCGAGGAGGACTTCCATGCCCAGTTGGCTGCTTGCGTTGGACCGCCATTTCCCGATCCGCTACCTCACGCTGATGGCCACGTTGGGGCTGCTGATGCTGGGCAGCCATCTATGGCTGCACACCGACACGTCGCGCGGCTGGGCCGGCGCGCTGGTTGCCGTGGGCGCGCTGGGCGTGCTGACCGGGCTGCGCGACCTGCGGCAGACCCGCCACGCGCTGCTGCGCAACTACCCCGTCATCGGCCACCTGCGCTTCCTGATGGAATGGATCCGGCCCGAGATCCGCCAGTACTTCCTGGAGAGCGACGGCGAGGCGGTGCCGTTTTCGCGCCAGCAGCGCAGCCTGGTCTACCAGCGCAGCAAGGCCGAGCCCGACAAGCGCCCGTTTGGCACGCAGAAAAACGTGATGGAGGCGGGCTACGAATGGATCAACCATTCGCTGCAGCCCAGCACGGTGACCTCGCACGACTTTCGCATCAAGATTGGCGGCGAGCGCTGCAGCCGGCCGTACTCGGCCAGCCTGTTCAACATTTCGGCGATGAGCTTCGGCGCACTGAGCGCCAACGCCATCCGCTCGCTCAACGGCGGTGCCCAGCGCGGTGGTTTCGCCCACGACACCGGCGAGGGCTCGATCAGCGTGCACCACCGCGCCCATGGCGGTGATCTGGTCTGGGAGATCGGCTCGGGCTACTTCGGCTGCCGCAACGACGACGGCACGTTCAACGCCGAGAAGTTCAGCGCCAACGCCACCGACCCGCAAGTCAAGCTGATCGAGCTGAAGCTGAGCCAGGGCGCCAAGCCCGGCCACGGCGGCGTGTTGCCCGGCCCCAAGGTGACGGCCGAGATCGCCGCCGCGCGCGGCGTGCCGGTGGGGGTCGATTGCGTGTCGCCGGCCGCGCACAGCGCGTTTTCGACGCCGATCGAGATGCTGCAGTTCATCGACCGCCTGCGCCAGCTGTCGGGCGGCAAGCCGGTGGGCTTCAAGCTGTGCATCGGCCACCCCTGGGAATGGTTTGCACTGGCCAAGGCCATGCTGCAGACCGGCTTGCTGCCCGACTTCATCGTCATCGACGGCGCCGAGGGCGGCACCGGCGCAGCGCCGCTTGAATTTACCGACCATGTCGGCGCGCCGATGCAGGAGGGCCTGCGCCTGGTGCACAACACGCTGGTGGGCTTGAACCTGCGCCAGCGCATCCGGCTGGGCTGCGCCGGCAAGATCGTCAGCGCCTTCGACATCGCCCGGGCGATGGCGCTGGGTGCCGACTGGTGCAATTCGGCACGCGGTTTCATGTTCTCGCTGGGCTGCATCCAGGCCCAGCACTGCCACACTGGCGCCTGCCCCACCGGCGTGGCGACCCAAGACCCGGTGCGCCAGCGGGCGCTGGTGGTGGTCGACAAGACCACACGGGTGGCCAACTTTCACCGCCAGACGCTGGAGGCGCTGCGTGAGCTGGTGCAAGCCGCCGGCCTGCAGCACCCGAACCAGATCAGCGCCGCGCACATCGTGCGCCGCTGCCCTGATCAGGAAGTGCGATTGCTGGCCACGCTGCTGCTGACGGTGGCGCCGGGTGCGTTGCTGGCCGCCGAACGTGGCGAGGCGCCCTGGCCGCATGCGGTGTTCAGCCACTACTGGCCCCTGTCGCGCAGCGACAGCTTCCAGCCCGCGCGCAGCGACAGCTTCCAGCCCGCGCCCAGCGACAGCGTCCAACCCGCGCGCAGCGAGCCCTTTCAGTCGGCAGCGCCGGGCAATGACTACACGGCGGCGCTGGGCGGCAACAGCGCGGTGCTGCAGGCCACACCAGGCACCGAGGCGGTAGCCGCCTGAGACTGCCGCGTCGCGGGCCGTGCCCGTTCAGGCCGCTGGCGGCGTGGTGTCGATGAAGCTGGGGCGGGTCGCCAGCTTCTCGGTCAAGCGGGTCAGGTTGGCATGGTCGGCCCGCCAGTCGATCTGGCTGAAGCGGAAGTCGAGGTAGCCCAGCGCCACGCCCACCGCCACGTCGGCCAGCGTGAAATGGTTGCCGTTGCACCAGGGTTTGTCGCCCAGGCCGCGACCCATGGCGCCGATCGCCGAATCGATGCGGCTGAGCTGGCGATCGATCCAGGGCTGGCAACGCGCGCCCTCACGCGGGCCCCAGGTGCTCTCCATGCGGATCTGCAGCGCGGCATCGCAGAGGCCGTCGGCCAGCGCTTCCCAGGTGCGCACTTCGACCCGCTCGCGGCCCGAGGGCGGGATCAGCTTGCCCACCGGCGACAAGGTGTCGACGTACTCGGTGATGACCCGCGAATCGAACACCGCCTCGCCACCGTCGAGCACCAGGCAGGGCACCTTGCCCAGCGGATTGGCGGCGAGCATGGCATCGCTGGCCCACACGTCCTCGAGCACCAGTTGGTAGTCGAGCTTCTTCTCGGCCATCACCACACGGACCTTTCGGACGTAGGGGCTGGTGAGTGATCCGATGAGTTTCATGGTGTGCTGTTCTGGCGCCGGGATGGCGCGGTTCTCCGTGGCCCTGATTCTAGCCAAGGGGCCCGGGGCCTTTGCTGACCCGGCCACGGGCCTGGCCGCTACCGCTCAGCGCTGCAGCGTCCAATCGACTTGCGCCCCCCGGCCGGGCAGTTGCAGCGTGGCCACGGCGGGCGCGGTGCGGGCCAGCACCTGGCCGCGCCGCACCACCAGCAGCCGCGTCGCGCGCAGGCGCAGCGCCTCGACCGGCGAGCGGGCTTGCAGCAGCACGAAGTCGGCGTGCTTGCCGACGGCCAGGCCGTAACCGTCCAGGCCCATCACCCGGGCGGCGTTGACCGTCACCGCGTCGAAGCAGGCCACCATCTGGGCCTGGCTGGTCATCTGCGCGACATGCAGGCCCATCACCGCGACGTCGAGCATGTCGCCCGAGCCCTGCGAGTACCAGGGGTCCATCACGCAGTCGTGGCCGAAGGCGACGTTGACGCCGGCGGCCATCAGCTCGGGCACCCGGGTCATGCCGCGGCGCTTGGGATAAGTGTCGTGGCGGCCCTGCAGCGTGATGTTGATCAGCGGGTTGGCCACCGCATGGACGCCGGCCTCGGCGATCAGCGGCAGCAGCTTGCTGACGTAATAGTTGTCCATCGAATGCATCGAGGTCAGGTGCGAGCCGGTGACCCGGCCCTGCAGCCCCAGCCGCTGGGCCTGGCAGGCCAGCGTCTCGATGTGGCGCGACAGCGGGTCGTCGCTCTCGTCGCAGTGCATGTCCACCGGCAGGCCGCGCTGGGCGGCCAGTTCGCAGAGGATCTTGACGCTGTCGGCACCGTCAGCCATGGTGCGCTCGAAGTGCGGGATGCCACCGACCACGTCGACGCCCAGGTCGAGTGAGCGCACCAAATTGGCCAGCGCGTTGGGCGCCCGCAGCAGGCCGTCTTGCGGAAACGCCACCAGTTGCAGGTCGAGGTAGGGCGCGACACGGCGCTTGACCTCCAGCAGCGCACGCACCGCCAGCAGCCGGTCGTCGCAGATGTCGACATGGCTGCGGATCGCCAGCAAGCCCTTGGCCACTGCCCAGTCGCAGTACTGCAGCGCGCGTTCGACCAGGGCCTCTTCGGTCAGCAGCGGCTTCAACTCGCCCCACAGCGCGATGCCTTCGAGCAGCGTGCCGCTGGTGTTGAGCCGCGGCAGGCCGACGCTGAGCGTGGCGTCGAGGTGGAAGTGCGCATCGACGAAAGGCGGGCTCAGCAGCCAGCCCTGGGCGTCGATCTCCTGCGCGCCGGCGGGCGCTGGCTGGCCGACAAACAGGCCCGGCCCCAGCGCGGCGATGCGGCCGTCTTGCACCAGCAGGTCGATGCCGGTGCGGCCGTCGGGCAGGGTGGCATTGCGGATCAGCATGGTGGTCTGCGCAAGTTGTGGTGGCGGTTGCAGCGTAACCGGCCGCAGCGGTGCCGCCAGTGGTCAGTACGACCGGTAGGGCAGGAACTTGCCGCTCATCGTGATGCTGACGCGGTCGCCCTTGGGGTCGGGTTGGCGCTGCAAGTCCATGTGGAAATCGATCGCGCTCATGATGCCGTCGCCGAACTCCTCGTTGATCAGGGCCTTGAAGGTGCTGCCGTAGACGCTGACCAGTTCGTAGAAGCGGTAGATCAGCGGATCGGTCGGCACGGCGGTGGGCAGGCTGCCTTTGTAGGGCACGACCATCAGCCAGTTTTTCTCTTCGGGGGTCAGGCCGAAGATCGTGGCCACGATGCCAGCCTGTGTGGCGTCCAGCGTCATCTGGCCGAGGCAGGCCGCCGTGACCCACTCTTTGCTGAGGCCCACCTGCCGGGCCACGTCGGCCCACTGCAGGCCCTGGGCCACCTTGGTGGCGATGATCTTTTCGGTGACGGCGAGTCGGGTCATGGTGAGGCCTTTCAGTGCGGGGGCGTAAGGGTTAAGGGCGGATGGGCGGATATGCGGCAGAGCGGATAGGCGGCGGAATGGCGGCGGCTAGGCGGCCGACAGGCGTGCCGATACCGCATGCGCGAGTGTCGGTGCGCCCGGCATTGCCATGGTCGTTCAGCCGTAGCATGGCCGCCACCCGAACCACCCGGCCACGTTGCCTCTCACCATGCCCAGCCCCCTTCGCATCCCCGGTCGCCGTTTTCTGCAGTCCCCCGGCCCGTCGCCGGTGCCCGACGAGGTGTTGGCCGCAATGGCCCGCCAGCCGATGGACATGGGCGACCCGCGGCTAGCCGAGACCATTGCCGCTTGCGAGACCGGCCTGCGACGGCTGCTGCACACCGCGGCCGCCGAGGTCTATTTCTACGCCACCAACGGCCACGGCGCCTGGGAAGTGGTGGTCGAAAACTTGCTGCCGCCCGGTGCCAGCGTGCTGATCCCCGGCACCGGCCACTTCAGCGAAAGCTGGGCGCAGCAGACCGAGGCGCTGGGCCGCCACGTGGTGCGCACGCCCTGGCAGCCGGGCTGGGCGATCGACAACACGGCCGTCACCCAGGCGCTGCGCGACGACCGCGGCCACGCGATCGTCGCGGTGTTCGCGGTGCACACCGACACCGCCAGCGGCATCAGCTCCGACTTGCCGGCCTTGCGCGCGGCGATCGATGCCGCCGACCACCCGGCGCTGCTGGTGGTCGATGCGGTGGCCTCGCTGGGCTGCAGCCGCATCGAGATGGACACGCTGGGCGCCAACGTGGTGCTGGGCGCCTCGCAGAAGGGGCTGATGACGCCGCCCGGTATCGGCCTGGTGGCGGTTGACGCCCGCGCCGCCGCAGTGGCCGCGCGCAACCCGGCGCCGCGCTACTACTGGGACTGGCGGCCACGCAGCAGCCCGCTGAGCTACCGCAAGTTTTGTGGCACGCCGCCGCAGACGCTGATCGCCGGGCTGGCCGCCGCCTTCGGGCTGATCGAGCTGGAGGGCGAAGACGCCGTGTTGGCCCGCCACCGCCGGCTGGCCAACGCCGTGCAGGCCGCGGTGGCCGGTTGGGCCCAGGCCGGCACGCTGGATTTCTTCGCCCGCGAGCCGGCCAGCCGCTCGGTGTCGGTGACGACGATCAGCGTGCCCGAGGGCTTCGACGTGGAGGCCTTGCGCGCGGTGGCGCGCGACCGCTTCGGCGTGGCGATTGCCGGCGGCCTGGGGCCGCTGCAGGACAAGGCCTTCCGCATCGGCCACCTGGGCGACAGCAACCCGGCCACCATCCTGGGCTGCCTGGGCGCGGTGGAGGCGGCGCTGCGGGTGCAAGGCGTGGCCATCGGCGACGGCCTGCGCCCGGCGATCGACAGCCTGGTGGCCGACGCCAGCGTCTGAGGAACTGAGCAACTGAGCGTCTTAGCGCCTGAGCGCCGGACACCCGAGGGGCGTTCAGAAGCCCGAGCCAGCACGCCCGGTGTTGCTGTTCAAGCGCGCCACCGCAAGCCCAGCATCACGAGCAGGGCCAGCGTGGCGAAGCCGGCACCGGCGTAGAAGGTGAAGGCCGACCCAAAACCGTCCCACAGCAGCCCGGCAATGGCGCTGGAAACCAGCATCGCCACACCGCTGAGCAGGTTGAAAAAACCGTAGGCGGTGCCGCGCAAGTCCGCGGGCGCGGTGTCGGCGACCATGGCGGCAAGCAGGCCCTGGGTCATGCCCATGTGCACGCCCCACAGCGCCACGCCGATCAACAGCACCGGCCAGCCGTCAGCGGCCGCGAGCACGAGGTCGGAGACCACCAGCACCAGCAGGCCCAGCGCCAGCAGCCGGCGGTGACTCAGGGTGTCGGACAACTTGCCAAACGGGTAGGCGCTGGCGGCGTAGACCACGTTCATCGCCACCATCACCAGCGGCACCCAGGACGCCGCGATGCCGACCTGCTGCGCCCGCAGCACCAGAAAGGCCTCGCTGAAGCGGGCCAGCGTGAACACCGCGCCGACGACCACCACCCGCCAATAGGCGCGGCCCAGCCTGGCCAGTGCGGCCCGACTGATCGGGTTGACCGGCCGCGCGGTCGCGGCCCGTGGCGGCTCGCGGATGCCGACCACCAGCAACCCCACCGCCATCAGCCCCGGGATCACCGCGACCCAGAACACCGCGCGAAAGTCGTTGGCCCACAGCAGCATCAGCGCGGTGGCCAGCAAGGGGCCGAGGAAGGCGCCCACCGTGTCGAGCGACTGGCGCAGGCCGAACGCCGCGCCGCGCTGGTGAGCGGGGGTGAGGTCGGCGATCAGCGCATCACGCGGTGCGCCGCGGATGCCCTTGCCGACCCGGTCGATGAAGCGCGCAGCGACCACCGCACCGACGCCCGTGGCCATTGCGAAGACCGGCTTGGTGAAGGCGCCCATCGCGTAACCCAGCACGGCCAGGCCCTTGCGCCGGCCCAGGTAGTCGCTCAAGGTGCCGGAGAACACCTTGGTGATCAGCGCGGTCGACTCGGCCACGCCCTCGATCAGCCCGACCACCAGGACACTGACGCCCAGCGTACCGACCAGGTACATCGGCAACAGCGCGTGGACCATCTCGGAGGAGATATCCATCAGCAGGCTGACGAAGCCAAGCACCCAGACGCCGGCGGGCAGCGGGAGGCGGGTGGGGTTCGGCGCGGCCATGGCCGATTCTCGCCGGCCGGGCACCCCCCCGACCACCCACCCGGCAGGGGCTCAGCCGGTCATGTGGCGGCGCCCAGGGTGTCGAGGATCAACGGCGCTTCGACCCAGGCCCCGGCGCTGGCCAAGCCAGTCAATCCGGCCACGCCGGCCGAGCCGGCCGCCTGCAGCGTGACGGCGGCCCGCACGGCGGCACAGGCGGCAGCAGCAGCGGCCGCCGTGGCGGCGTGCACTCGCGCCAGCGGCTCACCGGCGCGCAGCACGCTGCCCAACGGGCGCACGCGGTCCAAGCCCACCCGCGGGTCGACCGGATCGGCCGCGCGCCGCCGGCCGCCGCCCAGCGCCACCACGGCCAGGCCGATGGCGCGGGTGTCCATCGCCACCAGCACGCCGTCGCGCGGCGCGGGCACGTCGACCACCACCGGCGCGGCGGCCAGCTGCGCATCGGCCAGCACGTCGGCGGGCCCGCCGAGGCCGGCCACCATCCGGGCAAAACATTCAGCCGCCCGGCCGCTGGTCAGCGCGGCACCGGCCATCACCTCGCCGTCGGCCAGGCTGGGCACCAGGCCGGCGCCATGCAACATCTGCGCGGCGAGCGCCAGGGTCAGTGCCAGCAGGCGCGGGTCGCGCTCGGTGCCGGTCAGGAAGGCCAGACTCTCGGCCACCTCCAGCGCGTTGCCGGCGCTGTGGCCCAGCACCTGGTTCATGTCGGTGATCAGCGCGGTGCAGCGCAGCCCGGCGCCGGCGGCCACCTCGACCAGGCTGCGGGCCAGGGTTTGCGCATCGGCCAGGTGGGCCATGAAGGCGCCGTTGCCGACCTTCACGTCCATCACCAAGTGCTCCAAGCCGGCGGCCAGCTTCTTGCTGAGGATGCTGGCGGTGATCAGCGGCACCGATTCGACTGTGGCGGTGACATCGCGCACCGCATACAGCCGCCGGTCGGCCGGCGCCAGCTCGTCGCTGGCGCCGACGATGGCGCAGCCGGCGCTCTGCAGCACCCGCAGCAAGCGCGCCCGCGAGGGCGCCACCTGGTAGCCGGGCAGCGCCTGCAGTTTGTCGAGCGTGCCGCCGGTGTGGCCCAAACCCCGGCCGCTGAGCATCGGCACCAGGCCGCCGCAGGCCGCGACGATTGGTGCCAGCACCAGGCTCACCTTGTCGCCGACGCCGCCAGTGGAATGTTTGTCGACCACCGGCCGCGCGCCGGCAGCGCCCGGCCAGCGCAGCCGCTGGCCCGAATCGGTCATCGCCAGGGTCAGCGCCACACACTCGGCGCGGTCCATGCCGTTGAGCAGGATGGCCATCGCCAGCGCGGCGACCTGGCCTTCGCTCCAGCTGCCGTCGACCAGTCCGCGCACGAAGGCCTGCAGCTGCGGCGCGCTCAGGCAGCCGCGGTCGCGCTTGGTGCGGATGATCTCGGTGGCCAGCATGCGGGGCCGGCGCTCAGTAGCTGCCGGGGGGCGCGGGGTTGCCGGCGCCTTGGCCGGACGGCGCGGCGTTGCCATCGCCTTGGCCGGCCAGCACCGCTTCGATGTCGCCCAGCAGGCCGCTGGCGCCGAAGCGCAAGCGCTGCGGCGTGGCGGCGTGCGGGCCCAGCAGCTCGCGCACCAGCGCGATGTAGACCGCCGCATCGGCCACGGTGCGGATGCCGCCCGAGGCCTTGAAACCCACCGCCGCGCCGCGCGAGTGGCCGGCGATGGCGCCCAACATCACCCTGGCTGCGGCCGGCGTGGCGCCGCTGGCGGTCTTGCCGGTGCTGGTCTTGAGGAAGTCGACCCCGGCATCCAGCCCGATCAGGCTGGCCTGGTGGATCAGCGCCGGCGTGGCCAGATCACCCGACTCGATGATCAGCTTGAGCGTGCGGCCAACACAGGCCGCGCGCACCGCCACCACCAGCGCCGCGGCGTGGGCCGCACCGGCTGCACCGGTCACACCCGCCGCACCTGCTGCGCGATCGGCCAGCAGGGCGCGCCAGGGCAGCACCAGGTCGACCTCGTCGCCGCCCGCCTCGACGATGGCGCGTGCATCGGCCACCGCCGCCGCCAGGTCGGTGCCGCCGTGGGGAAAGTTGGCGACTGCCGCCACCCGCACGCCCGCCGGCGCGGCCGCCTTGGCCTGCGCCACGAAGCGCGGCCACACACACAGCGCGGCTGGCGTGCCGGCCGGGCCAGCCGCCCTGGCGCACAGCGCGCTGATGGCGGCGCCATCGTCGCCGTCGTTCAGGCTGGTGAGGTCCAGGCAGGCCAGCGCGGTGCGGGCGGTGTCTTGCAGGGTGTCGGTCATGGCAATCGCCAGCTGAGGACGGTCGGTCGGGCACGCCAGGCAGGCCGCCGTGCCCAGGCGAGGCGATGGTAGCCGGGGCGGCGCGCTCAGCGCCCGGGTGGCAAACGATCCCGCCGCAGCAGCCAGCCGTACATCAGCAAGCCGGCCAGCAACGCCGTCGCGGCCAGCTCCAGCGACCAGGCAAAACCCTGGGCCGGCGTGGCGCTGCGCGCCAGCAGGGCGGCCACCAGCGGCGGCCCGGCGATCTGCCCGAGGCCGAAAACGGCGGTCAGCAGACCGATCAGGGCCGAGGCGTCGTGCGGGCGCAGGCGGCGCACCTCCTGCATCGCGAACAGCGTGAGGGCGGTGAACGGCACGCCCAGCAGCAGGCTGCCGACGGCAAAGCCCCACAAGCTGGGCAGCCACACGCCGAGCAGGATGCCGCTGGCCTGCATGGCGTAGCAGCCCATCAGCAGGTGGCGCCGGTCCCAGTGCGCCGGCACGCGCAGGGTCAGCAGCGCGCCCGCGGCCACGCCGAGGCCGAACAGCGGCCAGAACAGGTCGAGCCAGATCGAGCCGGGCAGCATCTGGCGGGCGATCACCGGCAGGAAGGTGGCGCTGATGATGTAGCCGAAGCCGGCCAAGCCGTAGGCCAGGGCCAGTATCGGCACCGTGCCACGGGGTGGTGGGGCGTCGCCGGTCTGCGCCGGCGCCGGTGCGGCCACCGCGCCGCGCAGTTGCGGCCAGGCGATGGCGGTCAGCCCGGCTGCCAGCACGGCAAACACCGCCCAGCCGGTGGCCGCGCGCAGGCCGTAGGCCACCATGACGCTGGCGACCAAGCCGCTGACGGTGATGCCCAGCCCGGGGCCGACAAAGATCAGGCCGGCCAGTGCCGGTGTGCCCCCTGCCGCCAGCCGCGTCAGGCACCAACTGGCCACGTAGACGAACACCAATGCGCTGGCGATGCCGGCCAGGCCGCGCCACAGCGGCCACAGCGCCGGCAGCGGCAAGGCCATGCCCAGCGTCAGCACCACCGTGGCCACCAGACCGCTGCGCACCGCCGCGGTGTGGGCCAGCGGCGGCCAGCCCCAGCGCCGCCACAGCGCCGGTTGCAGCGCGCAGGCCACCGCGCCGATCCAGTAACCCAGGTAGTTGGCGGTGGCCAGCCAGCTGGCGCCGGCCAGGTCGACCGTGCCGTCGTGCAGCATCAGCGGCAGCAACGGGGTGAAGGCGAAGCGGCCGATGCCCACGGCCACCGCCAGCGACAGCAAGCCGGCCAGGGCGACGGCCAGCGGGCGCGTGCCCTGGCCGGTGCGGGTACAGGTGGGGTTGGCCGGGGCGGCGTGCTGCATCGGCGGCGGATCAGCCGCGGATCAAGCGGCCGGGCGTCTGCCCGGTCAGCTCGTCGTCGCGCAGCACCTCGACGCCCGAGACAAAGGTGTGGCGATAGCCCCGCGCGCGCTGCAGCAGCCGGCGCCCGCCGGTCGGCAGGTCGTAGGCCACCTGCGGCGCCAGCAGATCCAGCGTGTCGAAGTCGATGATGTTGATGTCGGCTTTTTTGCCGGCGGCCAGCACACCCCGGTCGAGCAGGCCGTAGACGGCGGCGGTGTCTTGCGTCTGCTTCTTGACCAGCAGCTCCAGCGGCAGCTTGGGGCCGCGGCGGCGGTCGCGCGCCCAGTGCTTGAGCAGGTAGGTCGGCCCGGCGGCGTCGCAGATCAGGCCGACATGCGCGCCGGCGTCGCCCAAGCCCATCACGGTGGCGCTGTCGGCCAGCATCTCGTGCACCACGCTGAAATCGCCACCGGCGTAGTTCTCGAACGGGTGCAACAGCATGCCCCGGCCCTCGTCGGCCAGCAGCGTGTCCAGCGCCAGCGCCCAGGGGCTGGTGCCATCGCGCTGGGCACGGGCCAGCAGGCTCTGCGACGCGTCGGGCTCGTAGTCCAGCGCCGTGCCGAGGGCGAAGCTGCGGCCGAAGGCCTGGTCGAACCAGGTGGTCAGCGCGTCGCTGGGGCGCTCGCTGACCAGGCGCTGGCGCAGTGCCGCATCGTCGCGCAGGCGCTCGTAGCGCGCGCGCGGTGCCAGCGCTGCCAGCGGCAGCCAGGCCGGGTGGTTCTCGAAGGGGTTGCGGCTGGTCTCGAAGCCGAACAGCACGCCGATGCTCTTGGCGCCGACCTGGCCGGTCATCGCCAACCCGGCGCGGCGCGCGGCATGGATCTGGTCGAGCGTCTTGCGCCACAGCCCGGGCGCGTTGTCGACCTGCAGCAGCAGCAGCGACAGCGGCCGGCCGGCGGCTTCGGCCGCGGCGCGCAGGATCTCGAAATCACCGTCGCCGAAGTCGGAGTTGACCTCCAGCACGCCCTTGCCCGCCCGCCGCAGTGCGCCGGCGATGGCGAAGAGCTCGGGCTCGGCTGCCGTCAGGCTGGGGGTGTAGCGGCCGTCGCGCGCACGGTGCTTGACGGTGCGCGAGGTGGTGATGCCCAGCGCGCCGGCCCGCAACGCGTCCTCAGCCAACTGGCCCATCAGGTCGAGCTCGGCGCTGCTGGGGCGCTCCTGGTGGTCGGTGCCACGATCACCCATGGCATAGAAGCGCAGCGCCGCATGGGGCAGCTGCGCGCCGATGTCCATCGCGTAGTGGCGGCCTTCCAGCGCATCCAGGTACTGCGGAAACGTCTCCCAGGACCAATCTATGCCTTCGGCCAGCACCGCGCCGGGGATGTCCTCGACGCCCTCCATCAGGTTGATCAGGTAATCGGCGCTGCCCGGGCGCACCGGCGCGAAGCCGACGCCGCAATTGCCGAACACGGCGGTTGTGACCCCGTGCCAGCACGAGGGCGTGAGAAAGGCATCCCAGGTGGCCTGGCCGTCGTAATGGGTGTGGATGTCGACGAAGCCGGGCGTGACCAGCAGGCCGCGGGCATCGATCACCCGCTGCGCGTCGCCCAGCTGGTGGCCGACGGCGACGATGAGCCCGCCCTGCACCGCCACATCAGCCGGGTAGGCCGGCGCGCCGGTGCCGTCGACGACAGTGCCGCCCTGGATGAGGATGTCGTGCATGGCGGTCTCCGGTACTGGGTGTGCGGGCCATTCTGGCAGCCGGGCCTGGCGCCCGATGGCACCTACGCGCCAGCACAGCGGCTCGTTGTTGCACAAGCATCCTGCATGAAACTCACCGCGTTTTCCCGTCAACCGGGCGGTGCAAGGGCCTGACGGCGTGCCGCGCGTGCCGTAAAAAGCAGGGGTTGCCGCCGGGCGGCCGACCGCTCAGCGCCGAAGCACCGCAGCGTCCGGTTCGTACTCCGGCAAGCGCAGCGGGCTGTGGCGGCCGATGTAGTCGCGCAGCACCTCGGCGTCGTTGAAGCCGCTGTCGACATAACCGGGGTGGCCGGCCAGACGGGGGTAGCCGTCACCACCGGCAGCGACGAAGTTATTGAGCGCCAGCTGGTAGCGGCGGCCCGGGGCTACGGCCAGGCCGGCCACCTTGGCACTGACCACCACGCCGCCAACGATGCGCCAGTCCAGCCCGGCGGTGTGCGGGAAACCACCGCTGCCGGGCGGCATCTTCGCGGCGGCGTTGAGGAAGTCCATCAGCTCGGCGCCGGTCAGCGTGACCACCACCACGGTGTTGGCAAAGGGCTGCACCATCAGCACATCGCGGTAGGTGATGGTGCCGGCCGGCAGCCCGGTGCGGATGCCACCGCCATTCATCAGCGCCAGGTCGGCGCCGGTGCGCGCCATCATCGACCGGGCGATCAGCACGCCCAGCGCCGTGGCGCGCTGGCGCACCACCGTGCGGTCAACGTCGAAGCCCGCGTCGGCCAGACCCACCGGTACTTGCAGCTGCGCCTGGCCGGCATCGCGAAACGGCTGCAGCAGCGCGCGCAGCGCGGGTTCTTCGGCGATGGCCTCGCCGACCAGCCGACCTTGGCCATCGGGCCCGCGCGGCTTCAGGTTGACCGGCAGCAGCTGGTAGCGCAGCAAGCGCACCTGGCCGGCGTCGATGCTGAAGTCGGCGCGGCCGACGTACTTGCCCCATTCATGGGCCTGCACGATCCAGGCGCCGTTCTGGCGGTCGGGCGCGCAGGGCGTGCCGGGCACATAGGCGTCGTCGCGCTGGTTCTCGGCGACCATGCAGACGGGGTTCTGGCTGTGGCCGCCGACCACCAGGTCGATGCCCGGCACCGCGCGCGCCAGCTCCACATCGCCCGGCGCCTGCAGGCCGTGGCGGCCGTCGGGGTAGTGGCCCATGTGGGTGGCGGCGATCACCATGTCGACCTGGCCGCGCAGCTGCGGCACCAGTTGTGCGGCCTCGTCGGCGGGTGCGCGAAAGCGCAGGCCGGCGATGTGGTCGGGGAACACCATCCTGGGCGTGTCGTCGGTGGTCAGGCCGATCACCGCGATCCGGTAGCCGGCCTTGTTGAACAGCTGGTAAGGCTGGAACAGCCGCTGGCCGTCAGCCCGGTAGATGTTGGCCGACAGCAGCGGAAACGCCGCCCAGCCGCGCTGGCGCGCCAGCACCGCCGGCGGTTTGTCGAACTCGTGGTTGCCGACCGCCATCGCGTCATACGCCAGCGCGTTCATGCCCAGAAAGTCGGGCTCGGCGTCCTGCAGGTCGCTTTCGGGCACGCCGGTGTTGACGTCGCCACCGTCGAGCAGCAGCGTGTGGCCGCCGGCCGCAGCCACCTCGGCGCGGACGCGGTCGACCAGGGTCTTGCGCGCTGCCAGGCCGTATTCACCGTCGGCGTTGGGCCAGAAGCGGCCGTGGTGGTCGTTGGTGTGCAGCACCGTCAGCTGCAGCGGCGGCCGGCCGGCGGCAGCCGGCGCGCCATTGGGCGGCGGCCCTTGCGCGCAGCCAGCCGCCAGCAGCGCGGCGGCCAGGGCGCTCAGGGCGGCCGGGGCGGT
>JAYVDE010000210.1:0-15863 GCA_043749575.1 Burkholderiaceae bacterium
ACCCCCACCCGCAGCTTCAACAAGGCGGTGCTGTGGTCGGCCTGCAGCGTGTCCAGCTGCACCGCCAGCACGTTGAGCACGCTGGTCTGCTGCGGCGGCTGGCGGGTGACGCTGACATCGCGCGCCAGCACCCGGGCGCGCACCGCCTCGCCGGGCGCCGCAGCGGTCTCGCCGACCCACAGCGCACCGCCGTCGAACACCACCCGCGTCAGGCCGTAGGCGCGGTCGTGCTGATCGACCCGGGCGGCGATCACCACGCTGGCGTCGTCCTGGCGCGCCAGCGGCAGCTCGGGTGCGGCCAGCAACTCGGTCAGCGGCCCGGCGGCGCGCACCCGGCCGGCCTCCAGCAGCACCAGGTGGTCGGCCAGCCGCGCCACCTCGTCCATCGCATGGGTGACGTAGACGATGGGCAGGGCCAGCGCGCGGTGCAGGCGTTCCAGGTAGGGCAGGATCTCGGCCTTGCGCGGCGCGTCCAGCGCGGCCAGCGGCTCGTCCATCAGCAGCAGGCGCGGCGCGGTGGCCAGCGCCCGGGCCATCGCCACGCGCTGGCGCTCGCCGCCCGACAGCGTGGCCGGGCGGCGGTCCATCAGCGCCGCGATGCCCAGCAGGTCGATCACCTTGTCCAGCGCGAAGGCCTGGGCCGCCGCGCCGCTGCGCCGCCGGCCGTAGTCGAGATTGGCGCGCACGCTCAGGTGCGGAAACAACGCCGCCTCCTGGATCACGTAGCCCAGCGGCCGGCGGTGCGTGGGCAGCCACTGGCCGCGGGCGTCGTCCTGCCAGACCTCGTCGCCCAGCGCCACCCGGCCGGCGGCACGTTCCAGCCCGGCCCGCGCGCGCAGCACGGTGGTCTTGCCGCAGCCCGAGGGGCCGAACAGGGCGGTGACGCCGCGGCCCGGCAATTGCAGCGCCACGTCGAGCGTGAAGTCGCGGCGCGCCAGCTTGAGCGTGGCGCTGATCACTGGGCCGGCCCGGTCGCCTCACGCGCTGGCCGGTTGGCCACGTACAGCGTGACCAGCACCACCAGCGCAAACACCACCAAGCCGGCGGCCAGGCGGTGGGCCTCGGCAAACTCAGCCGCCTCCACATGCTCGTAGATCGCCACTGACAGCACGCGGGTCTGGCCCGGGATGTTGCCGCCGATCATCAGCACCACGCCGAACTCGCCCACCGTGTGGGCGAAACCCAGCACGCTGGCGGTGACCAAGCCGGGCCGGGCCAGCGGCAGCGCGACGCTGAAAAAACGGTCCAGCGGCGACGCGCGCAGCGTGGCGGCGGCCTCCAGCATGCGCTCGGGGATGGCCTCGAAGGCCTGCTGCAGCGGCTGCACCACAAAGGGCATCGAATAGATCACCGAGGCGACCACCAAGCCGCCGAAGGTGAAGGGCAGGCGCCCCAGCCCCAGCCACTGGGTGAACTGGCCCACCGGGCCCTGCGGCCCCAGCAGGATCAGCAGGTAGAAGCCGATCACCGACGGCGGCAGCACCAGCGGCATCGCCACCAGCGCGGCCGCCACCGGCTTGAACACCGAGCGCGTGCGCGCCAGCCACCAGGCCACCGGCGTGCCCAGCAACAGCAGCAGCACGGTGGTCAGCGCCGCCAGCTCGGCGGTGAGGCGCACGACGGTCCAGGTGGTGGCGCTCATCAACAGCCCGGCGCGCTCAGCGGCTCAGCGGCCGTAGCCGTAGGCCTGGATCAGCGCCTGGGCCGGTGCACTCTTCAGGTAGGCCAGCAATGCCGCGGCGGCGGCGCTCCTTTCGCCGGGCTTGAGCAGCACCACATCCTGCCGGATCTCACCATACAGATGGGCCGGCACGCGCCAGTAGGAGCCGACCACCGGCTTGCCCGGCACGACCACCTGCGACAAAGCGACGAAGCCCAGCTCGGCATTGCCGGTCGACACAAACTGGTAGGCATGGGCAATGCTCGCGCCCGTCACCAGCTTGGGCGCGATGGCCTCGGTCAGGCCCTTGGCCTTGATCACCTCCATGCCCGCCCGGCCGTACGGCGCCAGCTTGGGGTTGGCGATCGCCAGCTTGTTGAACTTGCCCGCAGCCAGCACCGCGCCCTGCTCGTCGACATAGCCCGGCTGTGCGCTCCACAGCACCAGCTGGCCGATGGCGTAGCTGAAGTTGCTGCCGGCCACGGCGTGGCCCTCGGCGATCAGCTTTTTCGGCGTCTCGTCGTCGGCGGCAATCAGCACCTCGAACGGCGCACCCGCGACGATCTGGCTGTAGAACTTGCCGGTGGACCCGGTCGATATCTTCAGCGTGTGGCCGCTGGCGGCGGCAAAACCTTCGGCGATTTTGGCCATCGGGCCGGCGAAGTTGGCGGCCACGGCCACCGTCACGGCAGCGGCCTGGGCGGCACCCGCGAGCCACAGCAAGCTGCTGGCGCAGGCCATGCCGAGCTGCGAAGACCGGGCAAACAGATCAGACATCGTCACGCCTTGGGGTGGAGTCAATCGACGACGGCCAGGATCACGCTGGACGCCTTGAACGCCGCACAGGCGCGCCCGCCCACCGCCAGCCCCAGGGCCGCGACCGAATCGCGGGTGATCACGGCGGTGGCGCTGCGCCCGCCGCCTAAGTCCAGCGTCACCTCGGCATTGACGGGGCCTTCGACGATGCGGCTCACCGCACCCCACAGCCGGTTGCGGGCGCTGATGCGCAGACGCTCGTCGGTCAGCAACAGCAGTGATGAGGACTTGACCAGCACGATCACTTCACGGCCGATGGCCAGTTGCAGGTTCTCGGCCGAGGTTCGGGTCACCACCGCGGCCAGTTCCAGACCCGGGCCCAGACGGTCGTCCAGGCGCACCAGCACCTCGACATCGACCGCGCCTTCGTGCAGCCCGCTGACGGTGCCGGCAAACTGGTTGCGCGCGCTGCTGCGCACGGCCATGTGGCGCAGCAGGCGCTGGAAGGCCTTGACATCGCCGCCGGGCGCGTCGGCGAACTGGCCGGCCAGCCGGTCCAGCGCGGCCTGGTATTGGCCCTCGACCGCGCGGAACATCGCCACCACGCGGCGGCCATGCTCGGTCAGCACGGTGCCGCCACCGGCGCGGCCACCGGCCGAGCGCAGCACCAGCGGCTGGTCGGCCAGGTTGTTCATGGCATCCACCGCATCCCAGGCCGCCTTGTAGGACATCGGCACATGCTTGGCCGCCTGCGAGATCGAGCCCTGCTGGTCGATGGCTTCCAGCAAGCGCACACGGGTGTCGCCCAGGAACGCGCCGAGATCGGTGCTGAGCTCAAGGCGGCCAGTGAGTCGGGTGGCGGCGGTTCGGCTGGGCATGGCGCGGGCTGGGCTTGGTACGGTGTGGCGTGGAGTGGAGTGGAGTGGAGTGGCAGGGTCGTCGTAGCTTCAACTATATAACGCATGCCGGATGCCGGATGCCCGATGCCCGATGCCCGGTGCCGAAAGGTCCGCCCACCGTCCGGGATCTGGGCCTTGTTGGCTGGGTGCAAGCGTGAGTTGCTCGCCGGTGTGTGGACGCTGATGACCGGATGGGCTGCTGTCCTACAGACGTGGCATGGCACGACGCTAAGCTGCCCGGCAGGTGCTCCCTTTTTGCAGCGACAACGTCAAGGACGCCAGCACCCGAGTTCGTGACACCACGCCGAAGGTGTCGCTCCGAGGTCAGCGGGCGATTCGGTGGTGGGTCATGCGCTGTCGACAGCATCGAGGGCGTCTTGTTCACGGCGTTGACAACTTGGAACCCATGATGAAACCGTCTAAAAGCGCCGGCAAACCCGACTCGCCTGCCACGCCTCTGAACCCGCAGCAGTTCCCGCTGCATGCGCAGACTGATGCGACGGCAGGTCGAGACAAAGTCCGAGAGGTGGTGCCCGTGCATGCGCCACGTCAATCGAAGCGTCCCATCGAAAGGACAAGCAAGTAGCGGACGGGCCGGTCGTTGAGCACGCGCCAGAATAGCGACCGGCGTTCAGTCCACGCGGCCAGGGTGAGCCGACTGATCGGTTCGCCCCCAGGAGAACCGCGTGGATTTCGAGACCTACCAATGTCTGCGCTTCAGCCGCCAGGGCCGTGTGCTCACGGTCGCGCTGAACCGGCCCGAGCAGCGCAACGCCGTCAACGCGCAACTGCATACCGAGTTGTCGCGGGTCTGGGCCGACCTGCAGCGCGACGCCGATTCCGACGTCATCGTGCTGACCGGGGAGGGCGCCGCCTTCTGCGCCGGCGGCGACCTGGCCTGGATGCAGTCGCACGTGGACGACCCGGCCGCCTTCGACCGCATGGCGCGTGAGGGCAAGGACATCGCCTTCGGCCAGATCGACCTGGAGAAGCCGCTGATCGCCAAGGTCAACGGCCATGCCACCGGCTTGGGCGCCAGCCTGGCGCTGCTGTCTGACATCGTGCTGATCAGCGCCGACGCCAAGATCGGCGATCCGCATGTCAGCGTCGGCTTGGTCGCCGGCGACGGCGGCGCGCTGATCTGGCCGCAGCTCGTCGGCTATGCCAAGGCCCGCAAGTACCTGTTCACCGGCGATCTGCTGAACGCGGCCGAGGCCGAGCGCATCGGCCTGGTCACCGAGGTGCACCCACGCGATCAACTCGACGCCGCCGCCGCCACGCTGGCCCAGCGCCTGGCCAACGGCGCCACGCTGGCAATGCGTTACACCAAGATCACCGCCAACTTGCCGCTGCGCGCGCTGTTCCACGCGCACTTCGACGCCGGGCTGGCCTACGAGTGCCTGTCCAACCGCAGCGCCGACCACGCCGAGGCGGTGGCCGCCTTTCGCGAGCGCCGCCAGCCGCGCTTCAGCGGGCGCTGACGGTGTTGGCGGCGCGGGCTTCACGCTGTGCGAACCGCTGCGCCGCCGATAACGCGCGGATGACGTGCCGTCCAAGCGTCGCCAACGTGCCGTCAATGCGCTGCCAACACGACTCAACGCCGCATCAACGCGCCGCCAGTTCGCTGCCTATTCGTCGCGTTCGCGGTAGTCACCGAAGGCCGCGTCGCGCTCGCTGAGCAGCGCGCTGACCGTTTCACCATCGCGCCGGAAGCGCGACATGTAGGCCTTGCTGGCCTCGGTCTGGAAGGCCAGCGCCTGCAGCTCGGTGCCGGCCCGGATCGCGGCGCGCAGGCCCATGATCTCCATCGCCCGGTGCACGCTGCGCTTGTTGATGGCGGCCAGTTCGCTGGGCAGCTTGGCCACCCGCTCGGCCAGTTTCAGCACCTCGTGTTCCAGCGCCTCGGCCGGGTAGGCGCGGTTGGCCCAGCCCCGTTCGGCGGCCTCGCGTCCGCTGAGTGAATCACCGGTCAGCATCGATTCCATCGCCTGCCGCAGCCCCATCGTCCAGGGGTGAAACTGCATGTCGGGCGGGCTCATCAGCCGCACCGGCGGGTAGCCGATCTGGGCGTCGTCGGCCACGTAGACCAGATCGCAGGCGGTGGCCAGCTCGGAGCCACCGGCCAGGCAATAACCATGCACTTGCGCGATCACCGGCTTGGCCAGATCCCAGATGCGGAACCAGCCGTCGACGACATGGCGTGACCACTGGCCCAGCCCGCCCGCCGAGTGGTAGGGCTGGCCCACCGTGTTGTCGGCCGACAAGTCGTAGCCCGAACAAAAGGCCGGGCCGGCACCCCGGATCAGCGAGACCCGCACCTGCGGATCGCGGTCGTTGCGCTCCAGCGCGGCGAAGATTTCGGCGCGCAGCAGGTTGTTCAGCGCGTTGCGCTTCTCGGGCCGGTTCAGCGTCAGGCGGCAGACGCCTGGCAGCGGGTGGTCGATCAGCAAGTGGATGAGGTCGGACATCGCGGCGCCTTTCCGGGCAGGGCTGGAGTTCTATGCTGCCAGCCGCGCCGGCCCGGCCCTGTCACGGCGGCGTCCTTGGCGGCATCTTCAATGGCCGGCCGCGACCGCCAACGTGTGTTGACGAACAGACGACGGGAGGCCATGCACAAATACTCAGTAACTTTGAGCCGGCCTGCGCTGCCTGACCAGGTGACGGTGTTGTTGACGATCCGGTTCGACCCCCTGCCGCTGTTGACCGAAAGGCTATTTCCTTGAAGCAAAACCACGGCAGAGCCGCAGCTGATTCATGGGGACTAGAGCCAGGGAAGGGCAGACCGCGTGGCATCTGATCGGGTCTCAGCGACGGGTCCGGCTGGGCGGCCCCGTCAAGCATCGATCCGCTGGCTGCTGGTCAGCCTGGTCTTGGCTTGCCTGGTACCGGGCGTGCTCGGCATCGGCGCCCTGGTGTACTGGATGCACGAGGACGACCGCGCCCAGACCGAGGGCAACGCGATCCAGACGGCGCGGGCATTGACCAACACCTTGGATGCCGAGCTGGCCCGGGCACGGGCCGTGGCGCTGGCCTTGGCCACCTCCAGCCACCTGATCACGTCGGATCTGGTCGGTTTTCACCGCCGCGCCCGGGCTTTGCTGCAGGCCGAAGGCATCGGTGACCACATCGTGCTCAGTGACGCCGAGGGTCAACAACTGCTCGACACGCTGCGTCCGGTCGGCGAGGTGCTGGCCCAACGCGGCAATCCGGCACGTTCGGCCGCTTCGTTTGAGGCCGTCCGCCCGATGGTCTCCGACCTCGTCAGCAGCCAGACCAGCGGCAAGCTGATCGTGACGGTGGATGCGCCGGTGATGGCCGAGGGCCGGGTGGTCTACCGGCTGAGCCTGGTGTTGGCGCCGCGCGACATCGGCCGCATCTTGCGCGACCTGAAGTTGCCGGCCGACTGGGTGAGCAGCATTTCAGACCGCACCGGCACCATCGTGGACCGCACGAACCAGCCCGAGCGCTATGTGGGCGCCAAAGTCAACCCGGAGCTCTTGCGACGCCTGAACGGCCCTGCGGAAGGCGCTTTCGACTGGGTGTCGAAAGAGGGTGTGCCTGCCGTGGTGGTCTACAGCCGTTCGCCCACCACGGCTTGGACCGTGGCCATCGGCATCCCGAAGCAATCGCTCGCCGCGCCCTGGCTGCAAACCATGCTGCTGCTGGGGCTGGGCGCCAGCGCCTTGTTCGCTGCCTGCGGCGTCTTCGCCTGGCGCCAAGGCGGCAAGGTGTCGCGCTCGGTCGATGGCCTGAAGGACGCCACGGTGGCGATGGCCGATGGTCGGCCCGTGCCGGTGCCAGCGCTGCACTTTGCCGAGGCCGAACGCGCCGCCGAGGCGATCGGCCGGAGTGTGAAAATCCTCGCCGATCAAAACTTGGCACTGCAACTGGCCCACGAGGCCTTGCTGGACCGCGAGGTCCAATTGACCGAAGCGCAGCACGTGGCATTGCTCGGCAGTTGGTACTGGGATTCGGCGACCGAGACCGTGACGGTGTCCGCGTCGATGCGACAGGTTTTCGGGCGCGACGAATTCCACCCGTTTTGCAAGCCCAGTGACACCGCCTACCTGCCGGCGGCGTGCGAGCAGCTCAATGCGGCCACTCAACAGGCGATGGACACGGGCGTGGGCTACCGCATTGAACTGGAAGCGCTGCGCCCCGATGGTGCTGCAATCTCGGTCGAAGCACGTGCCGAGGCGGCACGTTCGGCCACCGGTGCGATCATCGGCCTGCGCGGCACGGTGCAAGACATCACGACCCGCAAACAGGCCGAGCAAGCCAGCCTCACGCTGCAGCAGCTGGGCGATGAGAACCGGCAGATTTTGGCGGCGAGCCGGGTCAAGAGCGAGTTTCTGGCCAATATGTCGCATGAGTTGCGCACGCCGTTGAACGCCATCATCGGCTTCTCAGAGTTGTTGCATTCCGGCGCCGTCGAGCACGACCCGGTCAAGCGCCAACTGTTCTTGGGCCATATTGGCACCAGCGGGCGCCACCTGCTGCAACTGATCAACGACGTGCTCGACCTGGCCAAGGTGGAATCCGGCAAGTTTGAGTTTTTTCCCGAGCCGGTGAACCTGGGTGCGCTGATCAAGGAATGCTGCGATGTGCTGCACACCTTGATCCAGCGCCAGAACATCGAGCTGTCGGTCGAGATCTATTCCGGCCTCGGCCCGTTGGTGCTCGATGCCGCGCGGCTCAAGCAAGTGATGTACAACTATTTGTCAAACGCCATCAAGTTCACGCCGGTCGGTGGCCGCATTCAGGTGCGGGTATTGGCAGAAGGCCAGACGCGGTTTCGGATCGAGGTCGAAGACACCGGTGTCGGCATCGCAGCATGCGATTTGCCGCGGCTGTTCAACGACTTCGAACAACTGAACACGGGCCACAGCAAACAACATCCGGGAACCGGTCTCGGGCTGGCGCTGACGCGCCGGCTGGTGCAGGCCCAAGGCGGCAATGTCAGCGTGCACAGCTTGCCGGGCCAGGGCAGTGTGTTTTCGGTCGTGATGGACCGGGTCTACCGCAAGGGCACGCGGGCTTCCGATGAAAAGCCAGAAATGAGTGCTGCGCTGCCGGCGCCGAGGGTCTTGGTGATCGACCACAACGACCGCAGCAAATCGCGCCTGGTGCAAGAGCTGTGGGATGGTGGCTTCCATGTCGACGCCGCGTCATCGTCGGGTCAAGCCTTGTTGCACAGTCGCGGCGCGGCTTACGACGGCATCACGCTGAACCTGCGGCTGCCCGATCAAGGCGGTTTGGCCGTGCTCGAATCGATCCGCCAAGAAGGCCAGAGCAGTGCGACGCCGGTGGTGGGTATCAGCATGCCCACCCACAACGGCGACAGCGCCAGTTTTGCGGTGGCCAACGTGTTGGGCAAACCCCTTCATGTCGACGAGATCGTCGCCGCCATGGCGCGCTTTCGGTCAACATCGTCCAAACGATGCACCGTGATGGTGATCGACGACGAACAGGTGGCGCTGAACCTGATGCGGGAAACCTTGCACAGCATCGGCATCGACGCCGTGTGCATGGCCGACGGCCGCGAAGCACTTGGTGAGATTGAGCGTCAGGGCCCTGACGCGATCATCCTGGATTTGCTGATGCCGGGCCTCGACGGCTTTGCAGTGCTCGATGCGCTGCAACAGCTGCCGGCCCGTCGGCACACGCCCGTTTTCATCTGGACCAGCCTGAATCTGTCGGAGGCGCAGTACACCCGCCTGTCGCAATCGGCCGAGAGCATTGCGTTGAAAGGCGGCGGCGCTTTGCAGCCGGTGCTGGACGCGCTGCAAAGCTGGCGCCAATCGCCAAGCGCGCTGCAGCAAGGTGAGGCCTGATGAATCAACTTCGTGTTTTGATCATCGATGACAACGACCTGAATATTCAATTGGCGACATTTGTCTTGAGTCGCGCAGCTTTCACGGTTGAATCCGCAAGCAATGTCAACCTGGGCAAGGACCAGATCGCCGCTTTCCGACCCGATTTGATCTTGATGGATATTCAGATGCCGGACATGGACGGTTTGGAATTTACCCGCCGCCTGAAGGCTGCAGCGTCTACCCAGCACATCCCCGTGGTGGCGTTTACCGCCTACGCCATGACCGGCGACGAGGCCCGGATGCTTGCAGCGGGGTGCAGCGGCTACATTGCCAAGCCGATTGATTTCAAAACTTTCGCGGCCAGGTTCGCGCTTTCATTGAAGCGCCTGCTGACGCCGGGCGCGCCCGCGGTGCTGGGCCCTGAATTGCCGTCGCTGCTGGCAGGTCAGTCGCTGCAGAAGGGCGCGACGACGTCGAGGAACAGCTTGACCTCGTGGGGCAGGAAGCGCGCCAGGGCCGCGATGCCGTAGACCGGCCACACGGCAGGCGGGTCGTTGTCCGGTGGCTCGCGATCAGCTCGTCGGCGACAAATCGTTGCGTTGCGTTGCGTTGCGTTGGGTTACCTTGCGCCGTATCGCGGTGCAGCGGGAGATCGCCGCCGGCAGCCACAGCCAGCCGCGACCAAGGCCAGCGCGACAGCGCCACAGCGGCTCGAAGCGGGGTGGGTGCCCACGCGGCCCGGCCTGGGGCTGACGCGCAGTGAACAATCGAGGGCGCAGGATGGGCCCGACGCATGGGCTCGGCGGGCGTCCTTGACCACCTACCGCCCGTCCCCGTCCCCGTCCGCCACCCCGCCCGCCCGCCAAACCCGCAGGAGATTGAAGTGCCCGAGCCCGCCCTGAATCTGCCGCTGACCATCCGCATGCACGCGCACGACAACGTTGCCATCGTGGCCAACGACGGCGGTTTGGTCGCCGGCACGGC
Source organism: Burkholderiaceae bacterium (assembly GCA_043749575.1). Taxonomy (GTDB): domain Bacteria; phylum Pseudomonadota; class Gammaproteobacteria; order Burkholderiales; family Burkholderiaceae_C; genus Pseudaquabacterium. Next base: position 10,116 of record JAYVDE010000210.1, read on the forward strand.
GCTGCAGGCTGGCCCGGTGCTGCTCGACCGCGTGCCGCAGGGCCACAAAGTGGCCTTGGTCGACATCGCCGCGGAGGCGCCGGTGCTGCGCTACGGCATCCCGATCGGCTTTGCGCTGAAAGCCATCCCGGCCGGCAGCTGGGTGCACGAGCGCTTGCTGAGGATGCCCGTGGCGCGCAGCCTGGACGGCCTGCCGATGGCCACTGTCAAGCCGTTGCCGCTGCCCGCCCTGGACGGCTACAGCTTCGAGGGCTACCGCAATGCCGACGGCTCGGTGGGCACGCGCAATATCCTGGCCATCACCCAGACGGTGCAGTGCGTGGCGGGGGTGACCGCTGTCGCCGTGCAGCGCATCAAGGCCGAGTTGCTGCCGCAGTTTGCGCAGGTCGACGACGTGGTGGCGCTGGAGCATGCCTACGGCTGCGGCGTGGCCATCGACGCGCCCGACGCCGTGGTGCCGATCCGCACGCTGCGCAACATCAGCCTGAACCCGAACTTCGGCGGCGAGGTGATGGTTGTCAGCCTGGGCTGCGAGAAGCTGCAGCCCGAGCGGCTGCTGCCGCCGGGCAGCTTTGCCATCGTCGACGAGCGCCAGCCCGAGCGCGAGCCGCTGGACGTGGTCTGTCTGCAAGACGAGGTGCATGTCGGCTTCATGGCCATGGTCGAGGCCATCGTGCGCCAGGCCGAGCCGCATCTGCGGCGTTTGAACGCCCGCCGCCGCGAGACCGTGCCGGCCAGTGAACTGGTGGTGGGGGTGCAGTGCGGCGGCAGCGATGCGTTTTCAGGCGTCACCGCCAACCCGGCCGTCGGCTTCTGCACCGACTTGCTGGTGCGGGCCGGCGCCAGCGTGATGTTCTCCGAGACCACCGAGGTGCGCGACGGCATAGCCCAGCTCACCGCCCGCGCCACCACGCCCGCCGTGGCTGAGGCGATGATCCGCGAGATGGCCTGGTACGACGCCTACCTGCAGCGCGGCAGCGCCGACCGCAGTGCCAACACCACGCCCGGCAACAAGCAGGGCGGTTTGTCGAACATTGTCGAGAAGGCGATGGGCTCGATCATCAAGTCGGGGTCGGCGCCGATCTCGGGCGTGCTGGCACCGGGCGAAAAGCTGCGCCAGAAGGGCCTGACCTACGCTGCCACGCCGGCCAGCGATTTCATCTGCGGCACCCTGCAACTGGCTGCGGGCATGAACCTGCATGTGTTCACCACCGGCCGCGGCACGCCCTACGGCCTGGCCGCCGTGCCGGTGATCAAGGTGGCCACCCGCAGCGACTTGGCACGCCGCTGGCATGACCTGATGGACGTCAACGCCGGCACGATCACCGATGGCACGGCGACCATCGAGCAGGTGGGCTGGGAGCTGTTTCATTTGATGCTCGACGTGGCCAGCGGCCGCAAGAAGACCTGGGCCGAACACTGGAAGCTGCACAACGCGCTGGTCTTGTTCAACCCGGCGCCGGTGACTTGAGCGTGCGCACAGGCCGTTGGGAAGGCCGCCGCACTGGCCAATCCCAGCGGCGTGCCGGGCGGACCGGTGCGAACGCGGTGGCGGCGGGTTCTACGAAAATACTGAACTAACGGCGCAGTTTTTGTTCGACGCTTGAATTGTTAGGAGTGGCAGGCCTTTGCCGTTAGTTCACTGAAAGTTTTTGGCAGCCCCGGCGTCAACCCGGCCCAGCCACCGGGGCAGCCACAATCGCGCTGGCCCGTGAATCCCTGCGGGAGGTCCGCACAAAGGCAGCACCCAATGCCCATCCAATGGTTTCCCGGTCACATGTACACGACGAAGAAGGCCATCGCCGACCGGCTGCCCGAGATCGACGTCGTCATCGAATTGCTTGACGCCCGCTTGCCTGGCTCCAGCGCCAACCCGCTGCTGGCCGCGCTGACCGAGGGCAAACCAGCGCTGAAGGTACTCAACAAACAAGACCTCGCTGACCCAGAGCGCACGGCCCTGTGGCTGGCGCACTACCAGGCCCAGGTCGGCACCAACGCGTTGGCGCTGGATGCCAGCGCCGCGGCGCCAGCGCGCCAGCTGATCGACGCGTGTCGCGCGCTGGCCCCGCTGCGGGGCGGCATGGTCAAGCCCTTGCGGGTGCTGATCTGCGGCATTCCCAACGTCGGCAAGTCGACCTTGATCAACACCTTGATCGGCCAACGCTCGGCCAAGACCGGTGACGAACCCGGCATCACCAAGATGGAACAACGCATCCAGCTGGCCAGCGACTTCTACCTCTTCGACACCCCCGGCATGCTGTGGCCCCGCATCATCGTCGAGCAAAGCGGCTACCACCTCGCGGCCAGCGGGGGCATCGGCCGCAACGCCTATGACGAAGAAGAGGTGGCGATGGACTTGCTCGCGCGGGTGCGCCAACGTTACGGTGACCGGCTGCAGGCGCGCTACAAGTTGGACGATCTGTCGGCCATCAGTGACGAGGGCCTGCTCGACGCGATGGGCCGCAAACGGGGCGGCCTGCTGCCGGGCGGACGGGTCAACCTGCAGAAGGCAGCCGAGATCGTGATCAACGATTTCCGCACCGGCGCCTGGGGTCGGATCACGCTGGAGACACCAGACGAGTTTATGCAGTGGTGGGCGCAGGGCCAGGCGGTCGATGCCCAGCGTTTGACCAAACGAGAGAAGCGCGACAAGCGACGAGGACGCCCGTCGCGAGACGATGCCGACGACAGCGAAGCTTTCGCCGCGCCGCAAGCCCACGACTGACCTGCTCGCAGCCGCCGCGCATGCCGGTACATTTCGGCCTTGTGGACAGCGCGCGGATGGTGACATTCGTGCAACCCGAGACCCGACACAGGGTCACACCCTCACTGGATTCCCAATGGCCAAGACCTACACTCAATTGCAAGAACAGATTGCCCAACTGCAGCGGGCGGCAGACGCACTGATGGCCAAAGAAGCGGCCGCAGTGGTCGGTCGCATCAAGCTGGCCATTGCGCACTACGGTCTGACGCCAGACGATCTGTTCGGCCTAGCGGCCGCCAAGGCGCCCAGAGCCGCCAAGGCCGCCAAGGCGCCGCCAGCCCAAGTGGTCAAGCCCGTCAAGCCCGTCAAGCCCATCAAGGCCGTCAAGAAGGCCCCAACGCCACCGAAATACCGAGACGAAGCCGGCAACGCCTGGACCGGCAACGGCAAACGACCACGCTGGTTCCTGGCGGCGATGGCCAGCGGCAAGACGCCAAAAGATCTCGAGATCAACTCGGTAGCCGCCTGACTTGGCTGTGACCGCTGGGCGCAGCCCCATGGCGAAAAACGATCACCGAAAGAGACCCCCATGACATTTGATTTTTCTGGCAAGCGCATCGTGGTCGCTGGCGGCAGCCGAGGCATCGGTCGATCCATCGCGCTGGGCTTTGCAGCGGCCGGTGCCGACGTTTCCATCTGCGCTCGCAGCGCCGCAGCACTCGAAGCCACCCGCGCCGACCTGTCGCGCTCCGGTCATCGGGTGCATGCGGCAGCGTGCGATCTGGCCGACGCCGCGGCAGTGGCCGGCTACGTTGGCGCCGCATGCGAAGCGCTGGGCGGCATCGACGTGCTGGTCAACAACGCCTCGGGCTTCGGCATGGGCGACGACGAAGCCGGCTGGGCCGCCGGCCTGTCGGTCGACGTCATGGCCATGGTGCGGGCCTCGCACGCGGCCTTGCCCGCGCTGCTGGCCAGCCCCGGCAGCGCCATCGTCCACATCTCGTCGATCTCGGGCTTCGGGCCGTCCACCCGGGCACCGGCCTACGCCGCGGTGAAGGCCGCCATGATGAGCTACACCCGCAGCCAGGCGGCCATGTTGGCCCGCCAGGGTGTCCGGGTGAACTGCATTGCGCCGGGCTCGATCGAGTTTCCCGGCGGCGTCTGGGACCAGCGCAAGCAGGCCGGCGATGCGCTCTACGACCGCACGCTGCAGGGCATTCCGTTCGGCCGCATGGGCACGCCCGAAGAGATTGCCGACGTGGCGCTGTTTCTCGCGTCGCCCCATGCCCGCTGGGTCACCGGCCAGGTGATCGCGGTCGATGGCGGGCAGTTGCTCGGCACATGACGGCGCCGATCGACCTGCGCTCCGACACCGTCACCCGGCCCACCGACGCCATGCGCGCCGCCATGGCGTGGGCCCCGGTGGGCGACGACCAGTACGGCGAAGACCCCAGCACCAACCGCCTGCAGGCGCGCATGGCCGAGCTGCTGGGCAAGGAGGCCGCGCTGTGGTTGCCCACCGGCACCATGGCCAACCAGGTGGCACTGCGAACGCTGACGCGGCCCGGTGACGAAGTGGTGGCGTCGCGCGAGTCGCATGCCGCCTGGCACGAGGCGGGCGGCGCGGCTGCCAACGCCGGCGTGCAGATCCATGAGATAGGGCAGGGCGGCCTGTTCACTGCCGACGACCTGCGGGCCGCGACCAAGCCGCGCAACTTCGCGATCTTTCCGAGCACCACGCTGGTGGAGATCGAGAACACCCACAACCGCGCCGGCGGTGTGGTGGTGCCGCAGACCTTGGTGCTGGAGGTCTGTCTGGTGGCCCGTGAACTGGGCCTGGCGACTTTTCTCGATGGTGCCCGGCTGTGGAACGCCAGCGCCGCCACCGGCCTCGCGCTGGACACGCTGGCCGCGCCCTTCGACCTGGTGGCCGTGGCCTTCAGCAAGGGCCTGGGCGCGCCCGGCGGATCGCTGCTGGCAGGCTCGGTCACGCTGATCGCGGCCGCCGACCGGCATCGTCGCCGCCTGGGGGGCGCGATGCGGCAGAACGGAATCTTCAGTGCGGCGGCGCTGCACGCGATCGACCACCACCGCAAACGCTTGCCGGAGGACCACACCAATGCCCGCGCGCTGGCCGAACGTCTGCTGTCGAGCGCGCCGGTTCAGCTGGACTTGGCCACGGTGCAAACCAACATCGTCGTCTTCCACCTGCCGGCCACGCTGCCGCTGGATGCCCCGACGCTGAGCCTGCGGGCGGCTGAGCAGGGCGTGCTGGTCAACGCCTTCGGTCCGCGCACCGTGCGGGCGGTGACGCACCTGGACGTCGACCGCGCACAGTGCCTGCAGGCGGCAGACGTGCTGAGGGCGCTGCTGCCATGCTGAGCGCCAGCGACCATCAAGCCCGACCCCAGCACGGCCTGCCCCGCGGGCGGACAGCAAGAGGGCTTCGATGAAACTGGCCATGGCGGTTCACCGTGTGGGCCAAGGCGCTGTGGCCGCCGCCGTGGCCTTCGACGAGTGGGCTGCGCCCGAAGCGTCGCGCACCTACACCTGCCCGGTGGCCCAGCTCGAAAAAACCACGCGGGGCGAGCTCGACCTGCGCGATCTGCCCTGCCTGCTGCAATTGCTGCAGGTGCATGGGCTGCAGCCCGAGTTGATCCTGATCGACGGCTTTGTCCACCTCGATGCGGACGCGGCCCCGGGCCTGGGACGGCACCTGCACCACGCGCTCGAAGGCCGTAGTGCAGTGATCGGTATCGCCAAGGCCGGCCTGCCCGGCCTGCCCGCGCAGTTCGAGCTCATCCGCGAAGAGGAGACCCGGCCACTGCTGGTGACCTGCATCGGCATCGATCTCGGCGCGGCAAAAGCCCGGCTGCGCGCGATGCATGGCAAACGCCGCGTGCCCACGCTGCTGAAATTGGTGGCCAGGATCGCCAAGGCCGCAGCCTATTGATTCGGCCCAAATAAATATGAACTTTTAGGTGAACGTAAGCTCCAAGATGGATGGACAAAGAGAACGCGCGCAAACAGACACTGGAGCAACT
>JAYVDE010000211.1:0-6308 GCA_043749575.1 Burkholderiaceae bacterium
CCCGCTGTAACGGCAACCCTGCCAGCGCGCGTTGGCCCCTGCAGCGGCAGCTCGAGCGTGGCCGCGCCGCGCACCACCGGTTGCTGCCGGCCGAGCAAGCCCCAGGGTCGCGCCACCAGCACCACCGCCATCACGACAAATTCGACCACCAGCGTGAGCTTTGAAAACGACACGCTGATCCCCAGCACGTCGACGAGGCCGAGCCAGATGCACACCGCCTTCAACTCGCTGATCAGCAGAGCAGCGACAAAAGCGCCCGGCAACGACCCCAGGCCGCCCACCACCACCACCACAAACACCATGACGCCCAGCTCCAGCGCCATGTTCGGATTGGTGGTGTAGAAAGCGCCGGCCACCGCGCCGGCCAAGCCCGCCAGCGCCGCACCTGCGCCGAACACGCCCATGAACACCAAGGGCACGTTGTGGCCCAGCGCCTCGGCCATGCGCGGGCGGTAGATCGCCGAGCGCACCACGATGCCCACCCGGGTGTGGCTGAGCAGCAAGTAAATCATCACGAACATGGCCACCGCCACCCCGCCCATCAACAGGCGGTAGACCGGGTAGTTCATCACCCCGATGCGAAAAGCAGAGAAGTCGAGCGACGCGGGGATGCGGTATTCGACCGGGTAGTTGCCGTAGAACAGCTTGACCAGTTCACCGATGATGAACGACAGGCCGAAGGTCAGCAGCAGCTCATGCGCATGGCCGTAGTGGTGCACCCGGCGCAGGAAGAAACGCTCGACCACCACGCCCAGCACGCCCACCAGCAGCGGCGACAGCAGCAGTGCCGCCACAAAGCCGGTGTAGGGCTGCAGCGTGAAAGCAAAGTACGCACCCAGCATGTAGAAGCTGGCGTGCGCAAAGTTCAGCACCCCCATCATGCCGAAAATCAGGGTCAGGCCCGCCGACACCATGAACAACAGCAGCCCGTAGATGGTGCCGTTGAGCAGCGAGACAATGAACTGGTCCATGGGTTCGGTGGTGTCTGCGGCAGTGGCTGCGGCTGCGGCTGGCTCAGGACGGTTTGATCATCTTGCAACTCGCGGAAACCGCCGCAGCGGCTTCAGTGGCGCTCAGGGTCTTGACCGGCTTGAAGCCCATGTCAGTGCCGTCGACCTTGAACTTGGCGTCCTTGGACACCACCGACACCACCATCGGCAGCAGCACCTGGTGGTCAGCGGCACGGATGCTGATCTCGCCCAGCGGCGTTTGCGTCTTGGCCGCCAGCAAGGCCGGGATGAAGGCTCGCGCCGAGAAGTTGCCGCCCTCGGCCTTGGTGTTCTTCAGCGCCTCGCCCACCAGGCGCAGGCCGTTGATGGCGTGCGGCTCGACAAACGACGGCACATGGCCTGACTTGGCCTTGTAGTCGTTGGCGAACTTCTCGCCCGCAGCGCCGGCGGCCTCGGCATTGAAGCTGTGCACCACGTAGTGGCCCAGGGCGGTTTCACCGGCGTTGCCGACGTTGCCCGGCTGGTCCAGGAAGGTGGTGGCAAAGCGCGCTTTCAGCCCGGCAGACTTGGCCGCCTTCATCAGCAACAGCAGGTCGTTGCCCCAGTTGCCCGTGACCACGGTGTCGGCATTGCTGGCCGCGATCTTGGCCACATAGGGCGAGAAGTCCTGCACCTTGTTGAGATCGTGCAGCACCTTGTCGACCACCTTGTAGCCCATGCTGGGGCCGTACTCGACGGTGGCCTTCTCGATGTCCTGGCCCCAGGAGTAGTTCTGGTTGATGGCGAACACTTCCTCGCCCATCACTTTCTCGGTGCGCATCACCCCCATCAGGGCTTTCATGCGCAGCGTGGCATGCGGGCTGAAGCGCACATGGAAGTAATGGCACTTCTCGGCGGTGAACTCGTTGGCCTCGCCACCGACATTCAAGAAGACGATTTCTTTGCCCGGGTTGCGCAGGTTGTGCTTGCGCACATCCTCGGTGATCTGGCCGGCCACCGACGACGCGGCGCCCTGCACGATCATGTGGGCGCCGTCGGCGATTGCCGCCTTCACCTTCTCGGCCGCACCGGCCGGGCCACCCTGGTTGTCGTACTCCAGCAGTTGGATCGGCTCACCGTTCCAGCCGCCGCTGGCGTTGATGATGTCCAGCGAATAGCGTGTGGCTGAGCGGAACAACTGGCCGGTCGGCGATGCCGGGCCAGACAAGGTTTCGACCAGCGCGATCTTCAAGGGCGCAGCCTGCAAGGTGGTGCAAGCCAGCACCGATGCGGCGACCAGGCTAGTGACGCGCAGCGGCTTGAGCGCAGGGGCGGTTTGGGTCATGGCAGGTCCTTGGTGACTTGATGAAGATGGCGGCTTGCGCCGAATAGACCCCCGCCTGGTGCGACGAGGCGCGGTATCGGAGGCCGAGACGAAGACGAATCTGCAGACGACAACGAAGACGAACTTCAACAGCGGGCCGTCTCGCTGCCGTCATAAGTTAAGGCTACCGTTGCATACCCAGCAAAGTTAGCATTCGCAAAACACGGCGTCAATCGGGGTCTATCGTCTACCCTGCACCGCACCGCACCGCACTGCTCTGCTCTGCTCTGCGCTGCGCGTGGCCTGCCGCCCGCCTTTGAATGGAAGAGACCCGTGAAATCCACCAAGTTCGCGACTGCGTGCTACATCCTGTCCTTCGTGTCCTATCACGGCCCCGACATGATTGCTACCCAGACGATTGCCAGGTGGGTCAACGTCAACGCCTCGCGTGTTCGCCAGATCGTTGCGCGCCTGGTGAGGGCGGGTCTTCTGGCGTCGACCCGAGGCGGTGAAGGCGGCGTGGTGCTGGGGCGCCATGCCAGCACCATCAGCTTGCTGGACATCTTCGATGCGGTAGCCGAGCACGAAGTGGAACTCTTCGCGGTGGACAACCCGTTCTCGGCTTGGCAGGACCGCTGTCGGGTGCACTCGGTGCTGACGACGATGCAAGCCGAGTTGGCGCGCGATTTCCGCACCAGGCTGGCGGAGACCCAGCTCAGCGCACTCCATGCCCGGCCTAAAGCATCTCAGGTGGCAGCGACCAGCGCCAGCACTGGAGACCGCTTAACTCAAGCCATCAGCAAGCCTGTGCCACCGGCCAAGCCTGTCAAGGATTGAGGCATGCAGCGTGTTCGTAGTCGACAGCGCCGGGCTAAGGCAACGCTGAACGGGACTAGTCGCTCAGCATCGCCTGCACATGCCCGTGGAAGCGGCGCAGGTGCTGCTCGAAGCGCCCCAACACAAAGCTGTCGTTGGCACCGGATGCCAGGCCAAGCTGGATCTGCTCGGAGATGAACAGGTCTTCGGCGCTGAACACGCCGCCGTCGACCATCTCGAACGACCGCTCCCAGTGGGCCTGCTCTTTCTCGTTGCGGGCCTCGTGCGGCGTGAACATGGTGTGCACAAACACGATCTCGCCCGGCGCCGCGGGAAACATGCCCAGATGGCTGGTGAAGTCGGGGTGGTAGATGATCAGGCTGTTGGGGAAAATCGCATGGGTCAGCGTGGCGTGGCGGCGCAGATTCCAGTCCGCTGGCGGCAGCGTCTTGGCCTCGGCCAAGGGCTCCCGGCCGACCAGAATGCGCATGTGTTGGTCCACCGGTTCGCCGGCCGACTTGGCATGCAGGAAGAACGGGGCGATGGTGCGCGCATGCAGCCGTCTGATGTGATAAACCTCCTGGAACGCGTCCATCACCAGCTTCCAGTTGGTCGCCCGTTTTTGCACCCGCTGACGGAAAAACTTGTGGCTGCCCAAGTCCAGCGCAGCCAGGTCGGCATCAACGCCGCCCAGCAAACCGGGCACGTCGATGGCGGTCGCGGTCGGGTCCATCACCGCCCAGATCAGCCCGTGGCGCACGGTGCAAGGCAGCCGCCGCAGGCCACGCGTGTCCTTGTCCAGCGTGGGAAAGCCTTCGGCCAGGGGCACAGCGCGCAGCGCACCCTTCAGGTCGTAAGTCCAGGCGTGGTAGGGGCAGCTCAGGCTGGCCTTGCGGCAGACCTCGTCTTGCCCGGCGATCAGCCGCGCACCCCGGTGGCGGCAGACGTTGAGCAGCACGTTGATCTCGCCCTGCTGGTCACGCACCAGCAGCAGCGGCAGGCCGAACAGGTCGCGCGCGATCATGCTGCCGGGCTCACGCAGTTGATCGGCATGGCCCAGGCACAGCGGCACGCGGCGGAAGATGCGGTCGATTTCGAACCGGTAGATGTCGGGGTCGCTGTAGACCTTGGCGTCGAGCGTGGTCTCGGTGGCGTCCCATTCGGCACTTTCACTGCCGTCCATCTCTTCAAGCAGTCGCGCAAAGAGTGCCTTGATCGGCGGGTTCATCGTGTCCGGCGGCAGCTGGGAGGAATCTTGACTCATGGACATACTCCTTGGACTCATGTGGCTTCGACCCCACCTTGGCTGCAGTTTGGCACAGCGTCTGGGCAGAACCGGCGGCGGTTTCAGGCGGTTGATTTGGCTGCGCTGCCGCGGCTGCGGTCAGTTGCGCCCAGGCCTCGGCGCCAGAGGTTTCAGGGCTTCAAAGCATTCGATCAGGTCAACTGATGGCCGGTGCCTGGCTGCCGACGAAGCGCTGGCGCAGCTCACGCTTGAGCACCTTGCCGGTGGCGTTGCGCGGCAGCGCGTCGATGAGGGCGATGTCCTGTGGCAGCTTGAAGCGGGCCAGCCGGCCGCTGCAGTGGCCGATGACGGTGTCGCGGTCCAGCCACTGGCCGGGCTTGAGCACCAGCACGGCCAGGCCAACCTCGCCCCATTGGTCGCTGGGCACCCCGATCACGGCGGCCTCAGCGACCTGCGCCAGCTGGTACAGCACGTTCTCCACCTCGGCCGGGTAGACGTTTTCGCCGCCCGAGATGTACATGTCCTTCCAGCGGTCGACAATGTAGAAAAAGCCTTCTTCGTCCTGGCGCGCCGCGTCGCCGGTCTTCAGCCAGCGGCCTTCAAAGGCGGCGGCGGTGGCGTCCGGGCGCATCCAGTAGCCGGGCGTGATGTTGGGGCCGGCCAGCCACAGTTCGCCGATCTCGCCCGGGCGGCAATCACCGCCCAGCGCGTTGACGATGCGCGCCTCGGTGTGCATCAACACCTTGCCGATCGAGCCCAGTTTGCGCAGCGCGTCGGCGGGGTCGAGAAAGATGCAGGCCGGGCTGGTTTCGGTCATGCCGAAGCCCTGCATCAGCAGCACCCCCCGGTCGGCCCAGGTTTGCAGAATGGCCAGCGCACAGGGCGCACCACCGACCCCGGCGCTGCGCAGGCGCGACAGGTCGGTGGTCGCGAAGTCAGGGTGCTGCGCCATGAACTGGTAGGGCGCCGGCACGCCGAAGAAATGGCTGATGCGCTGGGCCGGATCACCGATCACGTGCAAGGCCTGGCCGGGGTCGAAGCTGCGCATGATGACCACGGTGCCGCCGGCATGCAGCACCGGGTTGGAATAGCAGTTCAGACCGCCGGTGTGGAACAGCGGCAGCACACTCAAATGCACCGTGTCCTGGCCCACCCCGGCGGGCGTGCCGAGGTTGCTGCAGTTCCAGAAGTTCATGCCGTGGGTGATCATCGCGCCCTTGGGCTGGCCGGTGGTGCCCGAGGTGTACAGGATGGTGACCACGTCATCGTGGGTCAGCGCTTCGCGCGGCGCGGGCCGGCCCCGGCAAGCGGCCAGCGCGGCCTCGTAGGAACTGGTCGCCTGGCCGTCGCCGCTGCGCTTGTTGATGCACAGCAGGCTGGGGATGCCGCATTGGCGCTGCAACGCCTGTGCGGCGTCGGTGAACTCGACATCGTGGATCAGCAGCTTGGGCGCGCTGTCGGTGAGGATGTAGTCGAGCTCGGGCACCGTCAGCCGCCAGTTCAGCAACACCGCGATCGACCCGGCGCGGCCACACGCAAACTGCAGGTCGAAGTATTCGACGCCGTTGTGCGCTAGCAAGGCCACGCGGTCGCCGCGACCTATGCCCAGCGCTACCAGGCAAGCGGCCAGGGCATCGGCGCGGGCGTCGAGCTCGGCATACGACCAACTGCGCGGCGGTGACAGTTCGCGCACTGCCTCCTTGGCGGGCCGGTTTGCCCGGTGGTGGGCGACCCAGTCGTAGGCCGGCACGGCACCGTGGCCAGCCGGGCGGGCGCTGCTGATCGCGGCCCTGGCTACCGGGTCGGCCGGGTCGGCCTGATCGGCCTGATCGGCCTGATCGGCTGGCAACGCCGCAGGCGCTGGGGCGCTGGGCCGGTGGGGCTGGGTCATGGGCAATCCTCGGGTTGGCCACCCGGCGGCTGGCGGCTGGCGCCCGGCGGCTGGCGGCTGGCGGCTGGCGGCTGGCGGCTGGCGGCTGGCGGCTGGCGGCTG
>JAYVDE010000212.1:0-6297 GCA_043749575.1 Burkholderiaceae bacterium
CAAGAGCACCTGCGAGGATGTGGCCGTGCTGCTGGGCGTGCCGCTTCAGAACACCGTCAAGTCGCTGGTGCTGGCCACCGAAGAGAAGAGCGAGGCCGGCGACGTGCTGCGGGTCACGCTGTGGCTGCTGCTGGTGCGCGGCGATCACTCGTTGAACGAGGTGAAGGCCAGCAAGGTGCCGGGCCTGAACGCCGGCTTCCGCTTTGCCACCGCCACCGAGATCGACGCGCACTTCGCCTGCAAGCCAGGCTACCTCGGCCCGATCGGCCTGAAGAAGCCCGTGAACGTCGTCGTCGACCGAACCGTGGCCGCGATGAGCGATTTCATCTGCGGGGCCAACGAAGCCGACTTCCACTTCACCGGCGTGAACTGGGGCCGCGACGTGCCCGAGCCCCATGTCGTGGCCGACATCCGCAACGTCGTCGCCGGTGACCCATCGCCCGATGGCAAAGGCGTGCTTGCGATCCAGCGTGGCATCGAGGTCGGCCATGTGTTCCTGCTCGGCACGTACTACAGCGAAAAAATGAAGGCCACCTACCTCGACGAGGCGGGCAAGCCGCAGCTGATGCAGATGGGTTGCTACGGCATCGGCGTCACGCGCATCCTGGGTGCGGCAATCGAGCAGAACTTCGACGCGCGCGGCATCATCTGGCCGACCGCCATCGCGCCGTTCACTGCGGTCATCTGCCCGATCGGGTACGACCGCTCGGCGGAGGTGAAAGCCGCTGCCGACCGCCTCCACGATGAATTTACCCAGGCCGGCATTGACGTGATGCTCGACGACCGTGGTGAGCGCCCTGGCGCGATGTTCGCCGACTGGGAACTGGTCGGCGTGCCGCACCGGGTCGTGATCTCTGACCGGGGTTTGAAAGAAGGCCAGGTCGAGTACCAGGGCAGGCGCGATGCGCAGGCCACCTCACTTCCCCTGGTCGACGTGCTGGCCACGATGAAGGCCAAGCTCGTCACATGAGCCCGCCGGGCCGCCGTGGGCCACGAAGAGGCCCACTCTCATGGACCTTGGGCGAATACCGGAGCGCGCAGCACGGAGCCACTGGATGAACACGGGCCTCTCCGGCACCGGGAGAGAACGTCGCTGGCTGGGTATTGCCTTGCTGGCGAACGCTGTACTGGGGCCCATGGCGCTTGCCTTTCCCGGCACCGCTCACGCCGGCGCGCAGGTTGAAGAGCCGCTGGCCAACGCTGTACGGTCGGCCCTGGCATCGTCGATCAACGACACCGCGCCACCGAAGCCGGCCTTCGACAACATCGAGGCACGCCTGGCCTACCTGCGCTGGCTCGGCGAGATGAGCCATCGGCTCCAGAAACGCAAGGCCGAGCATGTGGCACGTGTCGAGTTTCTCGAGACCGCCTGGTACGAAAGCAAACGGGCCGGGCTGGAGCCGTCGTTGCTGCTCGGGTTGATCCAGGTCGAGAGCGGCTTTCGCAAATACGCCATCAGCAGTGCCGGTGCGCGTGGCTTCACCCAGGTGATGCCGTTCTGGGCCCGTTCGATTGGCAATGGCGACGCGCGCCACCTGTTCCACATGCAGACCAACCTGCGCTTCGGCTGCGTGATCCTGCGCCACTACCTCGACCTGGAACGGGGCGACCTGTACCTCGCGCTGGGCCGCTACAACGGCAGCCGTGGCCGGCCCGAATACCCGAATGCAGTGTTCGCCTCGCAGCACCAGTGGGCTTACCAGCCGCCTGCGACCTGATTGCTCAGAGCCCGGCCCAGGACTTGGGCGCGGCGCCTGTCACACCCAGCAGTGCAAGCACGCGTTCCACCGTGTCATCGACGATCTCGTCGATGCTTTGCGGGCGGTGATAAAAGGCCGGCAGCGGCGGGAAGATCACGCCGCCCATCTCTGTCACGGCGGTCATGTTGCGCAAGTGCGCGAGGTTGAAGGGCGTCTCGCGCACCATCAGCACCAGGCGGCGACGCTCTTTCAACGTGACGTCTGCGGCGCGTGTCAGCAGGTTGTCGGACAGGCCATGCGCCACGGCGGCAAGCGTCTTCATGGAGCAGGGCGCAACCACCATGGCATCGGTGGCGAACGAGCCGCTGGCGATGGCTGCCCCCACGTCACCCGGCGCATAGGCGACGTCGGCAAGCGCTTCGATCGAAGAGCGGTCGAGTCCGAGTTCGTGGTGGGCGTTCAGCACGCCTGCCGGGGTGACGACGAGGTGCGTCTCCCGACCCACGGCCTTCAGGCGCTGCAGCAAGCGCACCGCGTACACGGCGCCGGTGGCGCCGGTGATGCCGACGACGACGCGCGCGATCGTCAAGCGCTCAAGCGCTCAACAAAGGTTGCAGTTCGCCCGACTCGTACATCTCCATCATGATGTCGGAGCCACCAAGGAATTCGCCATTGACATAAAGCTGCGGGATCGTCGGCCAGTTGGCGTAGTCCTTGATGCCCTGGCGAATCCCGTCGTCCTCGAGCACATTGACCGTCTTCAGTTCGGTCGCGCCGCAGGCCTTCAGGACCTGGATCGCCCGGCCGGAGAAGCCGCACTGCGGAAACTGCGCGGTGCCCTTCATGAACAGCACGATGCGGCCGCCCTTCACGATGCTGTCAATACGTTGTTGTGTGTCACTCATGTCAATGGCCGATGGTCAGGGGTTGTGTCAGGTGCGCTTTATACGGCAAAGCGCCGGCCTCGGGCGGCCGGCACCGGCATTGGCCCCTGGTGGGCTCGCGATCAGAACGCCAGATACATGCCCAGGCGGACCATCGGCAGCAGCCGCGGCGCGCCGTCCACGCTGAGCCCGCTGCCACCGCTGAACAGCCGGTCGAGCCGCAGCGAACCCAGGCCTTGTGCCGCCAGGCCCAGGTCGGCGCTGAAGCCCCAGTCGCCGCGCAGGCTGCCGCTGGCCCAGCCGACGCCGGCGTAGGGTAGGGTGGTGGTGTCGTCGAGGGTTGGTGCGCCCAATGCAATGGCTGGGCGCAGGTTGACCAACAAACCGCCGGTCAGCCGCAGGCCACCGGTGTCGCCCAGCCGCAGCGTGCTGAACTGGTAGTCGCCCAGCAGGCGCAGAGTCTGCGGGCGGCTGACCAGCAGCGGCAGCGACCGGGCTAGCCGCGGCGCGGCGTCGTGTTCGAAGCGCGACTGCCAATGCGCGCCGCCCAAGGCATCGGCCGCCAAGGCCAGGCCGCGGTCCTGGGCCAGCGCCGGGCCGGCCAGCAGGGCGGCCGAACCGCTCAACAGCAACAGGACTCTGCGCATGGTGCTCACCCCTGAAAGGCTGGGCGCGGTGCGCCTGGCTAAGCCCTCAAAACGATGCTACTGCGCTGGCCAGCGGTGTGCTGCGCGATTTGACCGCTGTCCGCCCGCCTGATCAGGTCTTGACGGCAACGTTTGTCGGGGCTGACAGCTGCCCGCCCGTGCACCGCGGGCGGCCTTCAAGGTCGAAGCGCGTGGTCACGCGATCAAAGCCGGCCGACCGCAGCAGCACGGCCACCGCAGTGGCCTGGTCCCAGCCGTGTTCCAGCAGCAGCCAGCCGCCGGGCGCCAGGTGTGCCGGGGCCCCCGCGATGATCTCGCGCAAGGCACCCAGGCCATCGCCACCGGGCGTCAGCGCCAGCGCCGGCTCATGGCGCAGCGCCGGCAGGTGCGGGTCGTCGCCGGCGATGTAGGGCGGGTTCGACAGCACCAGGTCGAAACGAACGGCGTCCGGCAGGGCCTGCCACCAGCCGCCCGACTTGAAATCGACCACCAGGCCCAGGCGCTGCGCGTTGGCCTGTGCCACGGCCAGTGCCGCCGCGCTCAGGTCGGTGGCGGTGACCTGCGCCGGCGGGTGGCAGTGGACCACCGCCAGCGCAATGGCGCCGCTGCCGGTGCCCAGGTCCAGCACCCGCGGCGGCGGCGCCGGTGGCCACAAACGCAGCAGCTCGAGTGCCCAGTCGACCAGGGTTTCGGTGTCGGGCCGGGGCACCAGCACGGCGGGCGTGACCCGCAGGTTCAGGCCGTGGAAGCCGCGTTCGCCGGTCAAGTAGGCCAGCGGCTCGCCGTCGGCGCGGCGTTGGCAGGCCTGGGCGAAGGCCGTGGCGGCGGCCGTGTCGAGCTCGGCGTCGTCGTGGGCGATCAGCCAGGCGCGGTCACGCTGCAACTGGTGGCCCAGCAGCCGCTGGGCGTCCAGCCGGTCCAGGCCCATCATGCGGGCCCGCACCAGCGCCTGGCCGACGGTGGCCGGCGGCGCGCTCACAGCAGCGTGCCCTCCAGCGCCGCCAGCTGGTCTTGCGCCTGGGCGGCCTGCAGCGCGCTGACCACGTCGGCCAGGTCGCCATCCATGATCACGCCCAGCTTGTACAGCGTCAGGTTGATGCGGTGGTCGGTCAAGCGGCCCTGCGGAAAGTTGTAGGTGCGGATGCGGTCGCTGCGGTCGCCGGTGCCGACCAGGCTCTTGCGCTGGGCGGCCTCCTTGGCGTCGCGCTCGGCGCGTTCGCGGTCGCGCAGCCGGGCCTGCAGCACCGCCAGCGCCTTGGCCTTGTTGCGGTGCTGGCTGCGGTCGTCCTGGCATTCAGCCACCAGGCCGGTCGGCAGGTGGGTGATGCGGATAGCGGAATCGGTCTTGTTGACATGCTGGCCGCCGGCGCCGCTGGCGCGGAAGGTGTCGATGCGCAGGTCGGCCGGGTTCAGCGTGATTTCGGTCGCCTCATCGGGCTCGGGCATCACCGCCACGGTGGCCGCGCTGGTGTGGATGCGGCCTTGCGATTCGGTCGCCGGCACCCGCTGTACGCGGTGGCCACCCGATTCGAACTTGAGCTGGCCGTAGACGCCGGTGTTCGCAGCCACGCCGACGATGCGCAGCACCAGCTCTTTGTAGCCGCCCAGGTCGCTGGCGTTTTCGCTCATCACCTCGGTGCGCCAGCCTTGGCGCTCGCAGAAACGCAGGTACATCCGCGCCAGGTCACCGGCGAACAGCGCTGACTCGTCGCCGCCGGCGCCGGCGCGGATTTCCAGAAAGGCGTTGCGCTCGTCATCCGGGTCGCGTGGCAGCAGCGCGGCCTGCAGTTCGGCCAGCAAGCGGCTGAGGTCGGTGGCGGCGGCGGCGATCTCTTCGCGCGCCAGCTCGGCGATCTCGGGCTCGGGTTGCGCGTCAGACTGGGCCTGGGTCAGCATCTCGCGGGCGCTGAGCGCATCGGCCTCGCGTTGCTCGTAGGCCTGGAAGCGCTGCACCAGCGCGGCGGCCTCGGACTGCTCGCGGGCCACCGTGCGGTAGCGGTTGATGTCCTGACTGAGTTGCGGGTCGGCCAGGTGCGCGTCCAGTTCCGCCAGGCGGTGGACCAGGCGTTGCAGTTGCAAGCGGAGGGAGTCTTTCATGGGCGCTCGGGCAGCCCGCAACGGCGCGCCAGCGCACCAGGCGCCACCGCGGCATTGCCGGCAAGGCAGCTAGGGGTTGTCGTCGGTCGCCGGGCTGCGGGCAGACTGGCGCAGGAACAGCCGCGACACGGTCTGCGCCATCTGCTGGCGGGCCTCGCCATCGCTGGCATGCAGTTCGGCCAGCGTGCCATGCAGCAGTTTCTGGGTCAGGCCCTTGGACAGCGCTTCGAGCACGCTGTCGATGTCGTGGCCCTTGGCCAGCAACTTGCGGGCACGGGCGATCTCGGCGGCGCGCCAGTCGTCGGCCTGGGCGTGCAGCGCCTGGATCAGCGGCACGGTGGCACGCTGGTCGAGCCAGTGGCTGAAGCTTTGCACACCGGCGTCGATGATGGCCTCGGCCTGGGCCACCGCGGCTTGGCGTTTTTCACCGGCTGACTGCACCACCGCCGACAGGTCGTCAACCGTGTAGAGGTAAACGTCGGACAGCTTGCCGACCTCGGGCTCAATGTCGCGCGGCACCGCCAGGTCGACCATGAACATCGGCCGGTGGCGGCGGGCCTTCAGCGCGCTTTTCACCGCGCCCAGGCCGATGATCGGCAGCGTGCTGGCGGTGCAGGAGACGATGGCGTCAAACTCATGCAGGCGCTGCGGCAGATCTGCCAAGCGCAGCGCTTGGCCACCGAAGCGCCCGGCCAGCTTCTCGCCGCGCTCGAGCGTCCGGTTGGCAATCGCCATGCCTTTGGGCGAGCGCGCTGCGAAATGCGTAGCGACCAACTCGATCATCTCGCCCGCGCCGACGAACAACACGTTGATGTCGCGCAGATCTTCGAACAGCTGGGCCGCCAGCCGCACCGACGCGGCGGCCATGCTGATCGAGTGCGCGCCGATCTCGGTCGAGGTGCGCACGTCTTTGGCGACCGAGAACGAGCGCTGGAACAACTGGTGCAGCGTGGTGCCCAGCGTGCCGGC
>JAYVDE010000213.1:0-6290 GCA_043749575.1 Burkholderiaceae bacterium
GCTCTGGCTGGTGTCCGATCCGCGGGTAGATCAAGAGCTGATGCTGGCGATGCCGCGCAGCCAGCCCAGCAATGCCGATGCGCTGCAGCGCTGGCTGGATGGCGCACGCAAGGCCTCGCGCATCGACCACCCCGGCCTGGCCCATGTGGTCGAGGTCGGTGAGCACGACCGCTGGCCCTACATCGCCTACGACCGCGGCACCACCGTCACGCTGGCCGAGAAGCTGGGCGCCAAGGGTTTTGCGCCGGCCGAACTGGTGCCCTGGGTGCTGCGGGCGCTGCAGGGTTTGGCGTTTGCGCACGAGGCCGGCATCGCCCACCACGACGTGCAGGCCGGCATGCTGGTGCTTGGCGAGGGTGCGGATTGCCGCTTGCTGGGGCTGGGCGTGGCCTTGCCGCCCGACGGCGACGCCGGCAGCCTGCCGGCGCAGCGCCGGGCGGCCGAGCGCGACGTGCTGGCGATGGGGCTGGTGCTGCACCATGGCCTGGGCGGTCTGGCCGCACTCGACCTGCCCGACACCGGCCTGGTGATCGAGCGCATGCCGCCGCTGGGCCGCGACATCGTGCGCCTGCCCTTCGCCAGTGCGCACCCGGTGCCCGATGCCCTGCGCGCCATCGTCAACCGCGCCACCGACCGCCAGGAGCGCCAGCGCTACCGCAATGCCCGCACCCTGGAGCGTGCGCTGACGGGCTGGCTCAAGGTTGACGGCGAGCCCGGCGGCGGCCCTATCCTGCTGCTGCTAGACCGCATGCGCGCGGTCGGCCTGCTGCCGGCGATGCCGGGCGGCGCCGGGCGTGCGGCCCGGCTGGCGCTGCTGGAACGTGAGCGCAGCAACGAGCTGGCCGAGATCGTGATCCAGGACCTGGGGCTGACCTTCGAACTGCTGCGTGCGGTCAACAGCGGCAAGCTGCGCGGCGCGCTCGGCGGCAGCGGCGCGATTCTGACGATCCGCCGCAGCATCGAGATGTTGGGCCTGGACGGGGTGCGCCGGGCGTCCCTGGTGCTGCGGCCCTGGCCGGGCCCGCTCAACGAGGCCCACGCCGCCGACCTGGCCGCGCTGTTCGAGCGGGTGCGCCTGGCCGGCAAGGTGGCGCAGTGGCTGCGGCCGGCCGGTTACGACCCTGAGGTCGTCTACCTGCTGGCGATGCTGCAGAACCTGGGCCGGCTGGCAGTGCAGTACCACTTTCCCGACGAGGCGGCGCAGATCCGCCGTCTGATGCTGCCCGCACCTCCGGCGCGTGCGGGTGAACCCGAGGACCCGGGCATGAGCGAGGAAGGCGCCGCCTTCGCCGTGCTGGGGGTGTCCGTCGACGCGCTGGGCGCTGCCGTGGGCCGCCACTGGGGCTTGGACGATGCGGTGCTGCACATGATGCGGCGGCTGCCGCTGGATGCACCGGTGCACCACGCCGACGCCGATGGCGACGCGCTGCGGCTTACCGCCAGTTGCGCCAACGAGGTGGTCGACGCGCGGGCCGTGCCGACCCACCACCGTATGGCCTTCCTGCACCGGGTGGTGCAGCGCTACGGCCGCGCGCTGGGCGTGACGCAGCGCGAGGTGCTGCTGGCCGCCCAGGGCATCGCACCCGACCAGGCGCCCGATGGCGGGTCCGACCACGGGCCCGACAAGATCTTGGGGGCGCCTGCGTCTGCGTCTGTGCCTGCGTCCGCGCCCGGTAGGGCTGCAACCACCCCGGGTGCAACAAGTGCAACGGGCATCACGGCCGCCACGGCCGCCACGGCCGCGGTGCAGCCCCGGGCTTCCCAGCAGGGAGCTTTGTCTTGAGCGCTGCCGCCCCGGAGCCGCCGCGGTCCGCGAACGGTCGAGCGGGCCAGCCAGGGCAGCGCCTGGGCCGTTTTCGCTTGCTGGCCGAGTTGGGCCGCGGCGCGCAGGCGGTGGTCTGGCGCGCCCACGACGAACGGCTGGACCGCGAGGTTGCGCTGAAGCTGCTGGTCGGCGAGGGCGCGACCCAGCCGGTCAGCCAGTGGCTGCATGAGGCCCGCGCGGTCAGCCGGCTGGCGCACCCGCACATCGTGCCGGTGTTCGACGCCGACGAGATCGACGGCCAGGCCTTCCTGGTGTTCGAACTGGTCAGCGGGCGCACGCTGGCCGAGGCGCTGCGGCGCAGCGGCGCCATGAAGCAGCGCGAAGCGGTGGAACTGATGCTGGGCGTGATCGACGCGCTGCGCGCGGCGCACGGCCACGGCATCGTGCACCGCGACCTCAAACCGTCGAACATCCTGATCGACGCCGAAGGCCGCGCCAAAGTGATGGATTTCGGCATCGCCGCCCGGCTGGCGCCCAGCACCGGCGGCCCGGCGGTGGTGGATGGCCTGGACGGCTGCATCGTCGGCACGCCGGGCTATTTGTCGCCCGAGGCGGCGGCGGGCCTGCCGCCGTCAGCGCAGATGGACGTGTTTGCCGCCGGCCTGGTGCTGGGTGAACTGCTGGGCGGCCAGCCGCTGCTGGTCGAGCGCGACGCCCGCAGCGCACTGCACCGGGTGCAGCGCGAGGATTTGCGGCTGGTTGCATCCGCCGATGCCGACGATCGGCTGCGCGGCATCGTGCAGCGCGCCATCGCCCGCGACCCGGCGCAGCGCTACGACACCGCCGCCAGCCTGCGCGATGCGCTGATGCAGTGGCTGGCGCCGGTCGACGAGGCCCTGCCCGAGACCGGCAGCGGCCACGGCACGCTCGACTTCCTGTTGCGCCGCATGCGCCACAAGAGCGACTTCCCGGCGCTGACCACGCATGTGCTGCGGATCCAGCGGCTGGCCAACTCCGAGGTCGAGAGCCTCCACACGCTGGCCGACGAGATCCTCAAGGACGTAGCGCTGACGCAAAAGCTGCTGCGCCTGGTCAACACCGCGCATTTGCGCCGCGACAGCCATGGCGTGGGCACCATCTCGCGGGCGGTGGCGCTGGTCGGCCTGTCCGGCATCCGTAACCTGGCCTTGTCGCTGGTGCTGGTTGAGCACATGAAGGACAAGGCCCACGCGCAGCGGCTGAAGGAGCAGTTCCTGCGCTCGCTGCTGGCCGGCCAACTGGCCCATGCGCTGGCACCGTCGGCGCGCGATTCGGAGGAAGCCTTCCTGGGGGCGATGTTCTACAACCTGGGTCAGCTGCTGACCGAGTACTACTTTCCCGACGAGGCTGACGCCATCCGGGCCCAACTGCGCTTGACGGCCAGCGCCGCCGACGCGGCCGCGGCGCCATCCCGGCTGCATCCCGACGTGGCCGCCGACCGCGCCGCCGCGCTGGTGATGGGGCTGGGTTTCGGTGCCCTGGGTGTGGGCGTGGCCCGCCACTGGGGCTTGCCTGAGACCTTGCAAGGCTGTATGCGCCGACCCGAGACTGCATCCCCCGCGCAGCCGATGGCCGCCGGGCCCGAGCGGCTGCGCTGGCTGGCGGTGGCCGCCAACGAGTTGGCCGACGCCGTCTGGCAAGGTGATGAGGACACGCTGGCGGCGCGGCTGGATGCCGTGGCCCAGCGCCATGGTCGGGCGTTGGCGCTCAGCGTGGCCGATCTGGGCCGGGCCGTCGAAACAGCCCGCCAGGTGCTGGCCCAGATGGCACCGGCGATGGGGCTGTCCTTGCCCAAGGGCAGCCGCGGCCAGCAGGTGCTGGCCAGCGGCGAGGCGCCTGTGGTGGTCGACACGCTGACCGCCCACCGCTTGGCCGCCACCTTGCCGCTGGCCGCGGCAAGGTCGGCCGTCGAGGCACCGACCGTGCGGCTGCCGTCGACGGCCAGGGCGCAGGGGCCGGCGGCAGCGGTGGCAGCGGGGTCCGGCGCCGCGCCGGCCGCCGCTGCCGCGGCCACGAGCTCAGCGCTGCCGGGCTTGGCACTGCCCGGCGCGGCGGCGGGCCTGGCCATCGCCGAGAGCGGCGTCAACCCGGCGGTGACCGACATGCTGGCCGCGGGCATCCAGGACATCACCGACACGATGGCCGGCGACAGCTTCCGTCTCAACGAAGTGCTGCGCATGGTGCTGGAAACGATGTACCGCGCGCTGGGCTTCCAGCGCATGGTGTTCTGCCTGCGCGACGCGGCCAGCGGCCAGCTCAAAGGCCGCTTCGGGCTGGGCGACCAGGCCGCGGCGTTGAGCCCGCGCTTCCAAGTGCCGTTGCGCTGGCCGGCCGGGCAGCCAGCCGACCTGTTCGGTGCGGTCTGTCTGAAGGGCAGCGACACCCAGATCGTCGACAGCCGTCAGCCGGCAATCGCCCAGCGCCTGCCGGGCTGGTACCGCCAGCACATCAATGCGCCGTCGTTCCTGCTGCTGCCGATGATGATGAAGGGCGCACCCTTCGCGATGATCTATGCCGACCAGGCCCGGCCGGGCGCGTTGGTGGTGGGCGAGCGCGAACTGGCGCTGCTGCGCAACCAGGCGGTGGTGGCGTTTCGCCAAGCCAGCCAGTCGGCCTGAGGGGGGACGCCGAAGCGTCTGCAAGCCGGGCCGCCGGTTTGCCCGGCTGCCGATCTACCGGTCTGCCGGCCTGCCACTGAGCGGCTCAGCGGCTCAATGAAGGGGCGACTTGGCGGCTGCCTGCGGGCAACAGGGGAACGGGGGGTGACGAGCCTGACCCCGGCACTGGTCACAACGGTTGGGGCTGCTTCGTTCCCGACCTGACCCGATTGGCCGCGCTTCCATGCGGGGAGGCCCGTCGCTGCTGATTGTAGGCGAAGGGCCGGTGACCGGCCGCTGAGGCGCCGCCGCGGCGGCTACAGCAAGTCGTCGGACACCAACAGCGACAGCAGCCACAAGCCCAGCAGCCGCCAGGCCGACGGGCTGGGTTCGGGGTTCAGCTGTTCGACGCCTTGTTCGTCGACGTTGACCCAGACCAGGCTCTGGCCGTCGGCCGCCAGCCGCACCTCGTGGGCGACGCGGTTCACGGTCGGCTGAAAATGGTTCTGCACCGCGCGGACCAACTCAGCACTGTCGATCACCAGCGCCAGTTCGGTGTTGGTGTGGGCCGAGCGGGGGTCGATGTTCATCGAGCCGACCAGCAACAGCCGATCATCGATCAAGCCCAGCTTGGCATGCAGGCGGGCCACCGACGCGCCCAGTGACTGGCGGGCCTGCCGTTCGTCCTTGTACTTGTCCGACGACAGCTCGAACAGCCGCAGGCCGGCGCGCAGGTAGTCGGCGCGGTGGCGGCCATAGGCCAGGTTGACCAGCGGCTCGTCGGTGTCGAGCAGTGAGCTGGTGAGCACCTGGACGTCGACACCGCGCCCGCGGGCGTCGCGCAGCAGCTTGACGCCGACCTCGCTGGGCAGGAAGTACGGCGACACGACGACGATGCGCTCGCGCGCGCCTCGCACCAGCTGGCCCACTGGCAGGGGCGGGCCGCCGCCCTTGCTGCCGACACCGCCGCCGGTCTTCTCGGTGCTGTCGAAATACACCTTGGCATCGGCCACCTGCAGCGGCAGCGACGCCAGGTCGTTGATGGCGTCCTGGGTGGCGGCCGTCACCCGGGCCTGGGCGGCGGCGGCGACCTGGGTCAGGGTGTCGAAGCTGATGCGGCGTTGGGCGGCGTCCAGCCCGTTGTCGACCAGCGACTGGACCGGCACCGCGTATTCGCTGTTCCAGTAGCGGTCGAAGCTGTCAGCCAGGTCGGTGGCCACCTGGCCGACGCCCAGCAGGTCGAAGTCAAAGAAGTTGGCGGCCTCGTCGCGCATGAAATAGGCGTCCGACAGGTTGCGTCCGCCAAACACCGCGGCCCGTCCGTCGGCGACGAACAGCTTGTTGTGCATGCGCCGGTTGAGCTGGCTGAAGTTGCCCAGCAACAGGCCCAGCCGCACGGCCTGGCTGTCGCGACCTGCGGTGAACGGGTTGTACAGCCGCAGTTCGATGGCGGGCTCGGCCGCCAGGCCCAGCAGCAGGTCGGTCATGCCGACGGTGTGGAAGTCGTCGATCAGCAGGCGCACCCGCACACCGCGCCGCGCCGCGTTGCGCAGCGCCCGCAGGATCTCGTGGCCGGTCGCGTCGTTGCCCAGGTGGTAGGTCTGCAGGTCGATGCCGACCTGGGCTTCGGCGATCAAGGCCAGGCGGGCGTGCATCGCGTCGGTGGCCTGCAGCAGCGGGCGAAAGCCCGACCGACCGGCCGGCACCTGGTGCAGATCGGCCAGCCGCCCCAGCGGTGTGTCGCCCGGCGCCATCTGCGCGCTCGACGGCGGCGATGGCGGGTGTTCGTGCAAACCAGCGCAGCCCGCCAAGCCCAGCAGCAAAGCCGCGCCAGTGAGCAGGAGAGCCGCGGTGCGCATCATGGCTTGGAGTATGGCGGCGCAGGCCTG
>JAYVDE010000214.1:0-6285 GCA_043749575.1 Burkholderiaceae bacterium
CAGCGCTTCCGCGCGATCATGCACGGGCTCGACCATGCTCAATCCTCAACCCTTCACTGATCGCCAAGCAGGTGTTGCGCTTGGGATTTGAAACCGCCCTGCCCAAACCGACCACGAAAAATATTTGACTCGCCATTTGTAGTGGAGCGATTGATTTCGGAAATAATGAAATCAGTCACTTACTTCACTTTGGTGTCCAACTCGGGTGACCTCAAGGTCTCAGGCTCTCAAGTTCGGTGCAGCGTGGTCGATATGCACGGAGCGCGATTAGTACCAGGCGTCGTCCAAACGTCGGTCAGAGCTCCGCCATCGTTTTGCGTCCAATGAACTTTTACTCAGGGACAAGCTATGTCAATTATTCAACGCCTGATTGACGTCGTGGTTGTTCTCGCCTCGTTCGAGATTGGCCGGAGCGCGTTTTCCGAGGAACTGGTCAATCAAGGCAGTGGCAATCCCGAGCATGCACTCAAGGTCTTCGCCAAGTTTTTTAACGGCCAGAAGGCGCAGCATCGCATTCCCGTGTCGCCGTCCATGCGCAGGGGCTAGTTGTCCATGTTCAAGTTGCTCCAATACTTCTCCCTGACGAGCCTCGCGTCGATCACGGTAGCCGTATTTTTACTCGGCACTTTGCACCGCCATATCGCGCTCGGAAACTTGCTTGAGATGGGCGAGCGGAGCAATGTCGCACTGTCCAATTCGCTTGCGAACTCTCTTCGCGCCGAGTTCGTGCCCCTGCTAGGCGGCGATGCCGGTGGCACTGATACGGCGCAACTGGCCCAGACGCTGTCGCATCTCAACGCCCGGGTGGTGGAATACACCCGTGGTATGTCCGTGGTGAAGGTGAAAATATACGATTTACGCGGCAAGACGGTTTTTTCAAGTGATCCGAAGCAGATCGGTGAAGACAAATCGGCCAATCCGGGTTTCCAGGCCGCTTTGGTCGGCCAGCCAGCCAGCGAACTGTCACATCGCGACAAATTCAGCGCATTCGAGCAGGTGATCGTGGACCGGAATTTGCTGTCATCCTATGTTCCCATTTGGCGCGGCCAGCAGCAGGTGCATGCGGTTTTTGAGGTGTACGACGACGTCACGCCACTACTGGCGCAGTTGGCCACCACGCAGGCGCAAATTATTGCCGGCGTGGTGCTGGTGCTCGCCGGTCTGTACGGCGTGCTTTTTGCGGTAGTGCGTCGCGCCGACCACATTCTTCACGCACAACACGCTGATTTGTTGCGTCACAAAGACGAGTTGGAGGGCGCACGCGAAACACTCGAACATCGAGTGCGGGAACGGACGGCGGCACTCGAAGATGTCAATGCAAAGCTGAAAGCCGAGGTTCGGCAACGGCGTGAGGCCGAGCAGGAACTGATCGAAGCCAGGCGTCTTGCCGAAGCTGCCAGCCACGCAAAATCGCAGTTCCTCTCGGCCATGAGCCATGAGATCCGCACCCCGCTCAATGGCGTACTGGGTATGGCTGAACTGCTGCAGCACACCCGCCTCGACACCGACCAGTCCCGCTACGTGGGCGCCATCGCGTCGTCTGGCTGCGCGTTGCATGCCCTGCTGGGAGACATCCTGGACCTGGCCAAGATCGAGGAAGGTCAGGTTCAACTCGAGCAGATAGATTTCGACTTGGCAAGCCTGCTGTCCGAGATTTTGGACATTTACAGCGAGCTGGCCGCCACACGCGGCCTGGTGCTGGTGAGCGAGCTGCAGGCCACGGGCGCCTGGGTCAATGGCGACCCCGGCCGCCTGCGCCAGGTGGTGTCGAACCTGCTCGGCAATGCGACCAAGTTCACCGAACGCGGCGAGGTGCGATTGCGCAGCGAAAACCTGCCAGCGCGCGCTGGCGATAGGCGCACCTGGCAACGCTTCACGGTGGAGGACACCGGTATGGGGATTGCAGGCGAAGCCATGGACAAGCTGTTCCAGCGTTTTTCCCAGGCCGACGACTCGACGACCCGCAAGTTTGGCGGCAGCGGGCTGGGGCTGGTGATTTGCAAGCACCTGATCGAATTGATGGGCGGCAACATCCAGGTGCACAGCGCGCCGGGTCAGGGGTCGCGGTTCTGGTTTGACCTGCCTTTTGATCCGGCAACGGCCCCGCATGCGGCCCCACATGCGGCGACGCAGGGCGCGCCCAAGGCGCTGCACCGTGCGGGCGCCCGCATCCTCTTGGCCGAGGACAACCCGGTCAACCAGCAGGTCATCAAGGGGCTGCTTGGGCACCTGGGCGCTGCGGTGACGGTGGTTGACAACGGCGAGCTGGCGCTGGAGCAGTTTCGCCAGAGCCGATTTGACCTGGTGTTGATGGACTGCCAGATGCCCGTGATGGACGGGTTCGAGGCCGCGCGGCGCATCCAGGCCTGGGAGCAAAACGAGCCTGGGCGCAGTCCGACGCCCATCGTCGCATTGACGGCCAACGCGCTGGCGGGTGATCGCGCGGCCTGTCTTGCGGCCGGCATGAGTGACTATCTGGCCAAGCCGATTACCATGGCCAGCCTGGCCAGGACACTCGGGCGCAACTTGCCCGACCTCTGGCAAGAAGCCACTTTGCCCCGCGTGCCCGCGGCTGGCCAGTCTGACCCAGCCGCAGCCTTTGACCCATCGGTGCTCAACGCCTTGCCGATGGTGGCGGATGGCTCGGACGTGGGTTTCGCGGACCAGATACTGGAGCTTTTTGTGGAACGCGCCAGAACAGCACTCGATGCCATCGATCAGGCAGTTCGAGACCGCGACCTGGCGAGCCTGGCGAGCCTGGAGCGTTTGGTGCATACGCTCAAGTCCAGCGCGGCGCAGGTCGGCGCCATGGCGCTGTCAGCGCAAGCCGAACGACAGGAGCTGCTGCTGCGCGCCGGCGCACCGGCGCAGGCAAACTGGCCGGCCCTGCTGAGGCAGGCATTTGACGGATTTGAGCTGGCGCTTGGGCGGCATCGCCCAGCGGCCGGCCCTTTTCAGGGCGAGCTGGTATGAGCCAAGCGCCTGGTACACCAGCGGCTCAGCCGTCACTTCAGCAGGGCCTTGCGGCCGATCCTATTGATGAAGCGGTTTTCGCCAGGCAACTGCATCTGGCTTATGAACGCCTGCCACAAAGCGCGTTGATGACGGTTGGCGTGGTGGTGATATTCACCTTTTTTCTGATGCCGTTTTTCCCGCTCCAATTGGCGCTCAGTTGGGCCGCTGTGATGATCACCATCGCCGCCGGCCGTACCCTGTTGTGGCGGGCCTACACCAAGACGCCGACTGCGGGCCAGGCACAGAAAAAATGGGATGTCTGGTTCATAGTCGGCGCCTTTCTGGCCGGGGTCGGCTGGGCGCTTGGACCGGTCACCATGATGCCGCAAGCCGGCCATGTCGAATCGTTGTTGCTGATAAGTACTGTTTTGTGTGTTGCCTCGGTGTCCACCCTCAACCTGACGCCGCGTTTGCCGGCCTACCTGGCATTCCTGGCCGCCATTCTGCTGCCAACTGCCTTTGCCCTGTACCGGACCGGTGGCGCTGTCGAAATCATGGCGGCGCTTGTGATTGTGGTGGGATTCGTGGTGCTGACGTTTGCCGGACGGGCTCTGAACGCCATTACCCGCCAGTCGATCGAGACCGAAATCAAGCTCTCGCGTTCCGTCGCGCTGATCGACCAGGAGTGGCAACGCGCCGAGGCCGCCTCGACGGCCAAGACACGGTTTCTGGCCAATATGAGCCATGAGCTGCGCTCACCGCTGAACGCGGTGATCGGTGCGGCGCAGTTGCTCCGGGCAGGCGGGGGCGACCTGGAGTCGCAGGCGCAGATGGTGGAGGCGATCCAGAAGAGCGGCGCCAATTTGTTGGGGCTGATCGAGAACATTCTGGACCTGTCGCGCATCGAGGCGGGCGAGTTGCAACTGTCGGCGCAGGATTTCCATCTGGTCGATTGCATTGAGGCGGCGCTGGCGACGGCGGCACTGACAGCACGCGCCAAGCGGCTGGAGCTGGCGTGTATCGTGTTGCCCGAAGTGGCGCCATGGCGCCATGGCGATCCGGACCGCTTGCGCCAGGTGCTGCTCAATTTGTTAGGCAACGCGGTGAAGTTCACGCCCAGCGGCGAGATCGTGCTGCGGGTCGGGCGCGGCACGCAGGACGAGGAGTTGCGCATCAGCATCACCGATACCGGCGTGGGCATTGGAGCAGATTCGCTGCCCCACATCTTCGAGCCGTTTCGACAGGCCGATGACGGGACCAATCGCCGCTTTGGAGGCAGCGGGCTGGGGCTGTCGATCGTGCACCAGCTGGTGCAGGCGATGGGCGGGCGCATCAGCGTACACAGCGAGCTGGGCCGCGGCACGCGCTTTGACATCGAACTGCGCCTGCCGCTGGCCACGCTAATACCCGAGGCGCCCGAGCCCTTGGGTATGCCAATCGCCTATTACGAACCGCACGGCCCCAGCGCCCAGGCGCTGGCTGCGCAATTGCAGCGTCTGGGCTGCCCGGGGGAGCAGGTTTTCAGCAGCCAGCAGTTGCGCCAGTGGCTCCGTGCAGTGCCACCCGAAGGCGCGCCAGCGTGGCTATTGGTGGCAAGTGACGATGCACAGGCCACCGCGCTGCTCGAAGGCGTGCTGGACCAGATCGACCCGCAGCACGTGATCGGCATGACACGACTGGCGCCGGCCGGGGACGGGCGTGCGCGCGACACGCCCCGGTTGCCGCGCAGCATCATCAAGCCGGTGCTGCTCGCGGCGCTGGTCAGCCGGCTCCGTGCGCTGCGCCGGGATGCCGCGCGAGCGCCAGCAACCGTGCCGGCGCAACTGGTAGACAACGATCAGCGCGCGCCCAACGTCCATCTGCTGGTGGTGGAAGATGACCTGCTGAACCAGACCATCGTATGCCGGCTGCTCAGCCACGCTGGCTACACCAGCACCGCCGCCAGCGACGGCGCGCAGGCGCTGGCATTGGTGGCGGTGCAGCATTTTGACCTGGTGCTGATGGACTGGCAGATGCCCGGCATGGACGGGCTGGAGGTGACGCGGCGCATGCGCGCGGGCGCGGCTGGCCCAGCTGGCCAGACGGTGCCGATTGTGGCCTTGACGGCCAACGCCTTTTCCGAGGACCGGGCGGCCTGCCTGGGTGCGGGTATGAACGACTTCCTGACCAAGCCGGTGCTGGCCGAGCACCTCATCGCCGCAGTGCAGCGCTGGACCCGTGGCACGGTTGCCGGCACCGGCACACCGGGCCGCGCTGATCCCAACGGCAATTCCTTAGCGCCTACGGCGGACCACCCATCGGTGCTGGCTACGCTGGCGATGGTCGCCGATGGACAGCGTGGCGAAAGGCCATTGCAGGAATGACGATCAGGCTCGGGCCCGCCTGTTGCGGGTCGACGACGACTTGCTGATGCGCAGCATGGCCGCCAGGACACTGCGACACGCCGGCTTCGACGTGCAGGATGCCGAAAGTGGGGAAGCTGCGTTGGCGCAATTCGAGCAGCACAGCCATGACCTGATATTGCTCGACGTGACGATGCCTGGTATTGCCGGGTATGAGGTTTGCCAACGCGTTCGTGCGATGGCGCACGGCGCGCGGCGCGCGGGGGCGTGGTACAGCCACGGGTCGCCTGGCCACATCGCATCCTGGTAGCGGCCAAACAGCGGCAGCCGCTCTGCAATGAAGGCCTGCAGGGATTGCAGCGCCTGCGCCCGAGTGACGGGCCAGGCAAAGCTGTCCAGTTGGCCGGGGTGTTGGGCGAAGCGGGTGTTGACCAGCGTGATCACCTCGCGCGTGACGCCATCGGGCTCGAAGGCGGTGCGCGGTGGCACGGCGCCCGGGCCGGCCGCGCCGAACGCCTCGCGCTTGTCGGCGTCGAAGTTCCACTGGCCGCCGACTGGCTCGACGCTTGGCGCACTGTCCTGGGTCCCAAGCTGACCAGCGCCCTGCATCAACACCTGGTGACGCTTGCGTTGCTCACGGTAAAAATATTCCATGCGCAGGGATTTGCGGCCCTTGGCATGCGCCGCGAAGTCGCGAATGCTGGAGAAAAAATGCCGGTCTTCCCGAATGTCCAGCGGCAGCTGCCGGGCCTCGGCCACGGCCTTGATCGCCTGCAGCACACGCCAGTCGCCTGGGGCGGTCATGACGAGACCGGCCGGCCGCAGGCGAGCCAGGTCGGCCTGCAACTGCAGGCCCAGGCTGCCGCCGTTGCCGTCGGCATCCAGCCGGGCCCAGTCGCAGACCGCCTGTACGCGCGCCCCGCCCGTCGGCGTATGTCCGAACATCTCCCAGGCGATTGGCAGCATCTCGGCCACCTCACAGTAGCGG
>JAYVDE010000215.1:0-15764 GCA_043749575.1 Burkholderiaceae bacterium
AAGGCGGCGGCCTTGGGGGCACTTTTTACGCTGCACCGCGGCAGCGCGCCGCTGCTGATGCTCAATATGGCCTGCACCTTGTTCGGCCTGACGCCCGAAGAAGCGCTGCGCGGCTTCACCCACCACGGTGCCCGCGCGCTGGGCCTGGCCGACCGCGGCCGGCTCGCCGCCGGCCAGCGCGCCGACCTGGTGGTCTGGGCGCTGGACCATCCCAACCAGCTGGCCTACGCCTTTGGCCAGCGGCCCGAAACCCGCGCCTACATCGCCGGCCAGGCGTTCACACCATGACCGAATCGCTGACAAGCAAGCAACGCCGGGCCGCCCCAAGTGTTGCTGCTCCCCCTCGGGGGGGCGGACGCCGCAAGGCGGCGGCCTTGGGGGCACTTTTTACGCTGCACCGCGGCAGCGCGCCGCTGCTGGTCAGCTTGCCGCATGTCGGCACCCACATCCCCGACGACTTGAAGCCGGCGCTGGTCGAGCGTGCGCTGGCGGTCGAGGACACGGATTGGCACCTGGCGCCGCTCTACGCCTTCGCCCGCGAACTGGGCGCCAGCCTGCTGGTGCCGACTTGCTCGCGCTACGTGGTCGACCTGAACCGCCCGCCTGAGAACGCGCCGATGTACGCCGGCACCAACAACACCGAGCTGGTGCCCAGCCGCTTTTTCACCGGCGAGCCGCTGTACCGCGACGGCCAGGCGCCCAGCCCCGCCCAGGTGCAACAGCGGCTTGACACCTACTGGCGGCCGTACCACCGGGCGCTGGCCGCCGAGCTGGCCCGCCTGAAAGCCACCCACGGCCACGTGGTGCTGTGGGACGGCCACAGCATCAAGTCGCAACTGCCGTGGTTGTTTGAAGGCAGCTTGCCCGAACTGAATCTGGGCACCGCCCAGGGCACCAGTTGCGCGCCCGGGCTGCGCGCCGCGGTGATGGCGGTGCTGGCCGGCCAGCGTGATTTCAGCCATGTCACCGACGGTCGTTTCAAGGGCGGCCACATCACCCGCCAGTACGGCCGACCGGCCGACGGCAGCCACGCGGTGCAACTGGAAATGTGCTGGTCGACCTACATGGCCGAAGACCCGCCCTGGCAGCTGGACCCCGCCCGCGTGCAGCGGCTGCAGCCGCTGTTGCGTGCGCTGCTGCAGACCTGCCTGCGCTGGTCGCCCGATGCCTGAGACCAGCGCGCGCTTGCTCTGGGCGCCGCGGGCCTGGGTCGGCGCCTCCAAGTCGACCACCGCTGCGTCGACCGCTGCAGCATCAATGCTTGCCGGCCCGGCCGGGTCGGCCTGGGCGGAGAACAACTGGCAGGCCGACGTGCTGCTGCAAATCGGCCCAGACGGCCGTTGGGCTGCCATCACCCCCGGCGTGACGCAAGCGCCAGCCGGCGCGCAAGTGCTGCCCGGCCCGCTGCTGCCCGGCCTGGTCAATGCCCACAGCCATGCCTTCCAACGTGCCTTCGCCGGGCTTGCCGAGCGGCGCGAGACCACCGCGGCCGACGACTTCTGGTCGTGGCGCGACCGCATGTACCGCGTGGCCTTGCGCATCACGCCCGATCAGCTGCAGGCCATCGCCGCGATGCTGTACCTGGAATTGCTGCGCGGCGGCTACACCCAGGTCTGTGAATTCCACTACCTGCAGCACGACCCTGACGGCCGGCCCTATGCCGACCCCCTGGCGCTGGGCTGGGCCCTGGCCGACGCCGCCACCGCGGCCGGTTTGGGCTTGACGCTGATGCCCGCGCTGTACGAGCGCGCCGGTTTCAGCCAGCCCGCCCTGCGCGACGACCAGCGGCGCTTCGCCAGCACCGCCGACAGCGTGTGGGCCGCCGCCCAGCGCATCGCGACCAGCGGCCGGCCGCTGCTGCAGGCCGGGCTGGCGCTGCACTCCTTGCGGGCGGCGGCACCCGCGTCGGTGCAGCGGCTGCGCCAGTTGGCCGCAGGCTTTGCCGGGCCGATCCACCTCCATGTCGCCGAGCAGACTGCCGAGGTCGACGACTGCCTCGCCGCCACCGGCCAGCGCCCGATCGCCTGGTTGGCGCAGCAAGGCCTGCTCGACGCCCGCTGGCAACTGGTGCATGCCACCCACACGGAGCCGGCTGAGATCGATGCGGTGGCCCTCAGCGGTGCCGGCGTGGTCATCTGCCCCAGCACCGAAGCTAACCTGGGTGACGGCCTGTGCGACCTGCCCGGCTGGCTGGCCAGTGGCGTGCCGCTGGCCATCGGCTCGGACAGCCATGTGGGCCGCTGCTGGCGCGAAGAACTGCGCTGGCTCGACTACGGCCAGCGGCTCGCGCTGCGCCGCCGCAACGTGGCCGCCGCACCGGCATCGGGCCAGCCGGCCACCGCGCAGCGGCTGTTTTCGCGTGCACTGCAGGCCGGTGCCGCGGCCTGCGGCGAAGCCAGCTGGGGCCTGGTGGTCGGCGCGCGGGCCGATGCGCTGCTGGCCGACCCGGGCGACCCCACGACGCTGGGCATGCCACCAGAACGCTGGCTAGACGCCCAGGTGTTCTCCAGCCCGGCGCGGCCCTGGCAGGCGGTGATGGTGGCGGGCCGCTGGGTAATCCAGGACCATCACCACCCGCAGCAAGGCGTCATCGCTGAGCGGTTCGAAGCGGCGATGGCCGCACTGTGGCAGGCGAGCTGAGCGCCGGCAAAGCCGCGATGGGCGCTGCAAAAGAGCAAGGTCGCCGGCGGCCATGCCTGGCCAGCGGTGAAAAAACAGCCAGCGGTTTGTCCCGCCGTTGCGGCTGGGCGCGGTGTTGCGGTGTTGCGCGGTTTCGCTGTTGCGGTGTCGCGCTGTCGCGCTGTTATTCCGCAGTGACGCCGGCGTCCTTGATCAGCTGCGCCCAGCGGTCATGGTCTTTTTTCAGCCAGTCTCGGTACTCGTCGGGCGACGACCCCACCACCACCGCCCCCAGGCTGCGCAGCTTTTCCTGCAGGGCCGGCTTGGCCAGCGAGGCGCGAATGGCGGTGCTCAGCTTGGCCACCACCGGCGTCGGCGTGTTGGCCGGCGCCAGGAAGCCGACCGGGCCGATGTAATCCTCAAAGCCGGGGAAACCGGCTTCGGCCATCGTCGGTACGCCGGGGAAGTCGACATGGCGCTTTTCGGTCGTGATGCCGATCACCTTCAGCTGCTTGGCCGCCACGCGGTCGGCCACGCCGATCATTGGATAGAACATGGTGTCAACGCGGCCCGCCATCACCTCGATCAGTGCCGGCGCGTTGCCGCGGAACGGGATGTGGTTCATCTTGGCGCCGCCGCGCACTTCAAGCAGGGCCGCCGAGAGATGCGCCGAGCCGCCGTTGCCGGCCGAGCCATAGGTCACCGTGCCAGGTTTCAACTTGGCCGCCTTCAGCAGGTCGGCCACCGTGGCGTACTTCGAATCGGGGCCGACCACCAGCACCTGCGGCAGCACCACCGCCAGGCTGACCGGTGCGAAGCTTTTGGCCGGGTCGTACTTCACCTTGCCGGCGCCGAGCAGCGCATTGACGTTGTGCGACAGCGTGTTGACGATCAACGTGTAGCCGTCGGCCGGCGCCCGCGCCACGTCTTCGGTGGCAATGTTGCCGTTGGCGCCGGCCTTGTTCTCGACCACCACGGTTTGCCCCAGCGCGAGCTGCAAGTCTTGCGCGACCAGGCGTGCGATCACGTCGGTGGGGCCGCCGGCTGCGTAGCCCACCACCATGCGGATCGGCTTGCTGGGGAAATCCTGCGCCTGGGCGGGCGAGGCCAGCACAGCTATCGCGGCAAGGCAGCACGCGGTCAAGGTTCTGCGGTT
This sequence comes from Burkholderiaceae bacterium, assembly GCA_043749575.1. Taxonomy (GTDB): domain Bacteria; phylum Pseudomonadota; class Gammaproteobacteria; order Burkholderiales; family Burkholderiaceae_C; genus Pseudaquabacterium. The sequence goes on from JAYVDE010000215.1 coordinate 3,776, forward strand.
CAGTGTCATCGTGTTGTCTGAGTTTGTTGGGGGCGGATCAGCCGGCGATCTGGTGCTCGAGCACACCGATGCGCGAGATTTCCATGCGGATGCGGTCGCCGGGTTGCAGCCAGACCGGCGGCTGGCGGAAGGCACCGATGCCTGCCGGCGTGCCGGTGGCGATCACATCGCCCGGCTCCAGCGTCATGAACCGGCTGATGTATTCGATCAGCCGGGCCACCGGGAACAGCATGTCGGCCGTGCTGGCCTGCTGCATAGTCTGGCCGTTGACGTGACAGTGAAGCTCAAGCGCCTGCGGGTCATCGATCTCGTCGCGTGTCACCAGCCACGGGCCCATCGGGCAGAAGCCGTCCATGCTCTTGGCGAAGGTGGTCTGCGCGGGACTGACGTCGAATTGAAACTCGCGTGCACTGATGTCGTCGAGCACGGTGTAGCCGGCGACATGGGCCAGTGCATCGGCCTGCGACACGCGCTGCGCAAAGCTGCCGATCACCACCGCGAGTTCAACTTCGAAATCCAGCTTGCTGACGCCGCCAGGGCGTCGCACCAGGCTGCCCGGGCCACACACGCTGGACGGCAGCTTGGCGATGATGCGCGGCTGCTCGAACGGCGCGACGCCGGTCTCCTTGGCATGGTCAGCGTAGTTGCGGCCAACGGCCACGATCTTGCCCGGTCGCGGCAGCGGGGCCAGCAGTTCAAGCTCGGCCAGCGCCAGCCCCGTGCCTGGGCTCACGCGCAAGCGTTGCCAGGCGTCGGGCCCGGCCTGCAACAAACGCAGCATGCCGCGCGGCGCAGGCAACAGGCCGTGCCCGGCCAGCCGGTCGGCCACCGCTTGCGGCACCGCCAGTTGGGCCACCTGATCGTCGACGTCGACCACCTGGCCATCGACCAGCACGCCGACCCGCGCCGCGTCGCTGCCAGCGCCGTCGCCAACGCCAACGCGATAGCTGAGCAGCTTCATGCCGGCTCGAAGAAGCGCGTGGCGGCCACCTGGCAGCGCTTGATCAGGCGGTGCTCGTCGGGCCGGTAGTCGGCCACCGCGTTGTGGATGGTGCCCATGTTGTCCCACATTAGCACGGTCTTGGGCTGCCAGCTGAAGCGGTAACGGAACTGTGGCAGGGTCTGGTGCTGGAACAGGAACGCCAGCATCTCGTCGCTCTGCGCGGGTGGCAATTCATTGATGCGAATCGCGTAGCCGGGGTTGCAATACAGCACCTTGCGGCCGGTGATCGGGTGGGTCAGAAACAGCGGCTGCGACACCGGCGGCCTGGCGGCGCGCTGGGCGTCGGTCAGCGGGGCGCGCGTGCTGCCCTTGTCGCGGCGCATCATTTCCCAGAACTTCTCGAAGTCGTGGGTGGCGGTCATGCCGTCAAGGCCTTGCTTCAGCTCGGCCGGTAGCTCGTCGTAGGCCGCGTGCATGTTGCTGAATTCGGTGCAGCCCAAGGCCACACCATCACGCATCGGAATCTTGATGCCGTACAAGATGTTGGTGAAGGCGATCATGCGGCTGTACGACATGTCGGTGTGCCAGTCTTGCCCGGCATCGGCCAGACCCAGCGGCTTGCCGTTCTCGACGATGTTGGACAGCGTCATCACCTCGGGCAGCCCCGGCTCCTGGTAGGCGTTGGCGACATTGATTTCCAGCGCCCCGAAGTGGGCGCTGAAGTCGCGCAGCTGGCGCGGCGTCAATGTCTGGTCTGGAAAGTTCAACACGCCGTGCCGGCCCAGCGCGGCAATGATCTCGTCAAGTTGATGCGGCTGCAGCGGCTGCGACAGGTCGATGCCTTCGATGGCGGCGCCCAGGGTCTGGCCGGTGGGTTTGATGTTCATGAGGATCTCGGTTGAAAGCGGTTTCAGGGCCACCACAAGGCAGCGAGGCGTGGCACCCAGGTCGGATGAACGCGAGGCCCATCCAGGCCGGCGCAGCGTGCGCGGCACTTCGTCAGGTCGCAAATCCGCAGCGGTCGCTGACTGTAGGAGACATCGGCCAACGCCGACAGGCCGACGAAGGCAAAATGTCTTTTTCCAAATTGGAAACAATGGTGGCTCGCGCAGCCCTACAGTCGCGGCTCAATGGACCGCCTTCGTTGCCTGGAGATATTCGCCGAAGTGGCGCGCGGCGGCAGCTTCACGGCAGCGGCGCAGCGTTTGGCAATATCGCGCTCGGCGGTCAGCAAACACGTGGCCTGGCTCGAACAGTCCCTGGGTGCGCAGCTGCTGGCGCGCACGACCAAGGAAGTGGGTCTGACCGACGCCGGCCACCGCCTGCTCGAAGGCAGCCTGCAGCTGCTTGAGCTGTTCGAAGAAATCCAGAGCGGGGTGCGCGACTCGATCGCCACGCCGCGCGGCGTGATCCGCATCGGCACGCCACCCTCATTCGGCGTGCACCAGCTGCTGCCGCTGGTGCTGCGTTTCACCGAACGCCACCCCGACATCCAGGTCACCATCGAAGCCGACGACGGCCGCGCCAGCCTGGTCGCCGAGCGGCTGGACATGTCGGTGCGCATCGCACCGGCGCTGGACGACGCCAGCTATGTGGCGCAGTCTTTGTTGAAGGCGCCGCAGGTGCTGGTGGCCGCGCCCGCCTACCTGCAGCGCTGCGGCCACCCGGCCAGCGTGCACGAGCTGGCTCGCCATGAATGCCTGGTGCACACGCTGAAGTCGCCCACCGCCTACTGGCGCTTCACCACGCCGCAAGGGGTTGCCGCGGTGCGCGTTCGTGGCGCCTTGTGCTCCAACCTGGGCGAAGCGCTGCTGCAGGCCGCGCGCGCCGGTCGCGGCCTGGCGATCCACCCGACCTACATGGTGGCCGCCGACTTGGCCGCTGGCCGCTTGGTCAAGGTGCTGGCGGCCACGCCGCCCACCGGGCTGGACATCTACGTCGTCTACCCGGCGCGCAACAACCTGCCCAAGCGCGTGCGCGCGTTTCTCGATCACCTGCACGACTGGGCCCGCTCACCACCCGACTGGGCTAAAGGCCCCGAATCGACATGACGTTCAGCCGCCGAATCGATACCGCTTACTCGATTGACGACCTGCGACAGCTGGCCAAAACCCGGCTGCCGCGCGCCCTGTTCGACTTCTACGACGGCGGCGCCGAGGACGAAACCACACTGCGCGCCAACCGCCAGGCTTTCGAACGCTGCCGGCTGCGCCCCCGCGTGTTGGTCGATGTGGCGCAGGTCGACACCGCCACCACGCTGCTGGGCGCGCCCGCCGCCTTGCCGCTGGCCATCGCGCCGACCGGTGCGCCGGGCTTCGGCTGGCCCGGCGCCGATGTTGCCATCGCCCGCGCCGCTGCGGCGGTGGGCGTGCCGTATTCGCTGTCGAGTTCGGCCACCACGTCGATCGAAACCATCGCCCGCGAAGCCCCCGGCCGGCTGTGGTTTCAGGCCTACGTGCTGCGCGACCGCGCCTACTTCGAACAGATGCTGCGCCGCGCCCACGACTGCGGCTACGAGGCGCTGATGATCACGGTCGACCTGCCGGTGGGTGGCAAGCGCGAACGTGACTTTCGCAATCATTTTTCGATCCCGTTCCGCTTCACGCCGAAGAACCTGCTCGACTTCGCCCTGCACCCGCGTTGGGCGGCACGCATCGCCAGGTACGGCATGCCGCAGATGGAAACGCTCAGTGGCTTAGCGCAGAGCGCCAACAACGCGGCCCGACCGTCGGCCTCGGCGATCGCCTCGTCGGTGGGGCGCAACTACGACGCGTCATTCGACTGGGCGCGATTGCAGCAGGTGCGCGACCAGTGGCCTCGGAAATTGATCGTCAAAGGCGTGGCCCATCCCGATGACGCGGCGCGGCTGGTGTCGCTGGGCGCTGATGCCGTGGTGGTGTCCAACCACGGCGGGCGCCAGCTCGATGGCGGGGCCGCCACGCTCGACCTGCTGCCGGCCGTGGTGGCGGCGGTGAACGGCCGCATCCCCGTGTGGGTGGACGGCGGCGTGCGCCGCGGCGCCGACGTGCTGAAGGCGCTGGCCCTCGGTGCCCAGGCGGTGCTGGTCGGCCGCGCCACGCTGTACGGCGCGGTGGCCGCCGGCGGACCGGGTGCCCAGCGAGCGCTGGCGATCCTGCAGGACGAGATCGAGCGGGCCATGCGTTTGTGTGGGGTCAGGCGGGTGGCCGAGATCGACCACGGTCTGTTGGTGCCGTGAGGGTGCACCGGCTGGCACGCCGCCGCTGGCCTGATCAGCCCTGAGTGGCGCGGCCAAACTCGCTCTGAGCGCGGCTGAATTCCCAACATGGGAATTTCTTGGGAACAAAAAGAGCAACGACCTAGCCACTTTCGCAGCTAAGTCGTTGATTTACTTGGTGGGCCCTGACAGATTCGAACTGTCGACCAACGGATTAAGAGTCCGCTGCTCTACCAACTGAGCTAAGAGCCCGAAACTGCTGCCTTCTCGGTTGATCGGGCTGGTGGGTCGTGCGTGACTCGAACACGCGACCAACGGATTAAAAGTCCGCTGCTCTACCGACTGAGCTAACGACCCTTCTCGTGTCGAGCCCATCATTCTAGCATGCGATCTAGCCCGGTTTTACCGGGCGGTTCGCGCCGCGATGCACTGGCGTATCGCCTCGCCCGCGGCCACTAAACCAAAGGTGGCCGTCACGGTCACCGACGAGCCATAGCCGCTGCAATTCAGCGTGCCGTCGGTCGCGCCGCCGGCTTCGCCATCGCTGGTGCGATCTGCCCCAAGGTCAGTCGTGGCACCGGTCGTGACATCCGATGTGCCACCCGCCGCGTCACCCGCCGCGTCACCCGCCCCGTCACCCGCCATGCCACTGGTCGCTGCAGCGGTGGCGCAGGCGGCCTCGGCCTCGGCCTCGGCCACCGGCACCGCCACGTTCTCGCGCGAGAAGACGCAGGCCAGGCCGATGCGGCCCTGGCGCGCTGCGCCCTGCTTGCGCAAGCGCTGCCGCAGCGACGCCAGCAGCGGGTCGTGTGTCACCTCGGCCAGGTCGGCCACTTCCACCCGCTGGGCACTCTGCTTGCCACCGGCCGCGCCCACGCAGACCGCAGCCGTGCCGGTCTGCAAAGCCCAGGCGGCCAGCGCCAGCTTGGCTGCGCTCTGGTCGCAGGCGTCGATCAGCACGTCAACCTCGGCCGGCAGCAGGCCGGGCCAGTTGTGCGGGCCGGCAAAGTCTTCGACGGTGTGCACCTCGCAGCCCGGGTGGATGTCGGCGATGCGCTGGCGCAGCGCCTCGGCCTTGGCCATGCCCAAGGTGGCGCCCAGCGCCTGCACCTGGCGGTTGATGTTCGACTCGGCGACATGGTCGAGATCGATCAGCACCAGCCGCGCCACGCCGCTGCGCGCCAGCGCCTCCGCCGCCCACGAGCCCACCCCACCCAGGCCCACCACGGCCACGCGGGCGGCGCGCAGGCGCCGGTAACCGGCATCACCATAGAGGCGGCGCAGGCCACCGAAACGCCGCTCCAGATCGGCGCTAGCGTCGGCCAGGCTGATCGGCGTGTTCATCAGGAAACCTTCCTGCTTCGCATTGCGGTGTACTCGCCTTTCGGGCGGCCGGGCAGGCTCATGCGCCGCGCTCGATGCGCCAGATCTGCCAGCGCAGCGCGGCCCAGGCACCGGCCACGATGCCAGCCACCGCAATGAAGCTGCCCAGCGACAGCGTCGACAAGCCCGACAAGCCCTGACCGATGGTGCAGCCCAGGGCGGTGACGCCGCCCAGGCCCATCAACGCGGCGCCCACCAGGTGGTTGGCGGTGTCCTCGACACCCCGAAAGCCCTCCCAGCGAAAGCTGCGTCCGGCCAAAGCCACCGCGGCGCTGCCGAGCACCACCCCCAGCACCAGCACCATGCCCTGGGTGACACGCCGGCTGGTGTCGCTGGCGAACATCAGGCCATCGAGCACATAGGCCAGTGGCGCGACGAAGCTGAACGATTCCATGCGCTGCGAGTTGGTGACCAGGAAGGCCTCTTCCAGGGTTTTGGGATGCTCGACCAGGTGGCCCATCACCCCAGAGACCCACCACAGCGCCACCACCAGGCCACCGATGCCCAAGCCGCCCAGCAACACATCGGCGCTGCGGCCCTCGCGGCGGGCCAGCGACCAGGCCACCAGCGCAGCGCCGATCAAGCCACCCAGCAGACCGGCACGCTGGGCCGGCGTGCCGCCCAGGCCGGCCGCCAGCGACGGCAGGTCTTGCCCGGCGCTCAGCGTCCATTGCAACTGGTCAACCGTGGCCACCCGCAGCATTGCCGGCGCACCGCGCATCGCGGCCAGGGCACTCAAGGCCAGTACCAGAAAGACCACCAGCGACTTGAGGTTGCCGCCACCGATGCGGACCAAGGTCTTGCTGCCGCAGCCCGAGGCCAACACCATGCCGAAGCCGAACAGGGAACCGCCGACGGCCAGTGACAGCCAGCGCAGCACCGGCCCGGCATACACGCTGTCAGCGGCCTTCAGCCAGCCCAACGCCACCATCGTGTTGAAGCCGATCATGGCCACGCCGACCGCCAGCGCCCACATCCGCAGGCGCGACCAATCGCCGACGTTGACCACATCGGCGATGGCGCCCATGGTGCAGAAGTGGCTGCGCTGGGCAATGGCGCCGAAGGCCAGCCCCAGCGCCAGCGCGGCCCACAGCACCCGGTGCTCCAGCGCCAGCAGCGCGGCGTCGCTGATCGTCATGGCGCCCTGAGCGCCTTGGGCAGCGAGGACGGCGTAGCGAAAGCGAAAGCGGAAGCAGCGTGCATCAGGCCGTCAGCCCTTCAAGCCGGCCAGCCGTTCCTTGCCAGCGACAGCGGCTTCGCTGGCCGGGAAGGCCTTCACCAGGTCGTCGATGGTCTTGCGGGCCGCGCGCCCATCCTTCATCTCGATCTGGCAGTTGGCGATCGCCAGCATCGCCTCGGGCACCCGCGGGTGCGCCGGCGAATTGCCCACCAAGGTACGGAACACCGTGATCGCGTCTTTGTAGTTCTTCTGTCCGTACAAGGCATTGCCCAGCCAAAACCGCGCCGAATCGGCGTAACCGCTGACCGGGTAACGCTGGACAAAAGCCGTCAGCAATGCCGCCGCCTTGTCAAAATCACCGCCACGCAGCGCGGCCATGGCCTGGTCGTGGCCCCGCCGCTCGTCGGGTTCGGCGATGAAGTCCTTGCCATCGATCGACACCTTCTGCGGCTCCAGTGGCCGCAGGCGGTCGTCTGCGCCCTTGACCGACTCTTTGACGCTGCGCTGCAGTTCGGCCAGGTCGCGGGCGACCTGCTCCTGGCTGCCGCGCAGCTTGGCGTTGTCGGCACGCTGGGCTTCGAGCTGGGCGTTCAGGTCGAGCAGGCTGCGCCGCAGTTGTTCGAAGACCTGGTTGTTGGCTTTGTCGAGCTCGCCCACCCGGGCGCGGCTGGCGTCGTCACTGGCCTGGATGCGGGCACGCAGGTCGAGGATGGCCTTGCGGGCCTCTTCGTCGTCGAACAGGCCGGCGTGCGCGACCGTGCCGGCCGCCCACAGCAGCGCCGCCGCCGCGGCCGTGATGGCGCCACGCAAGCGCCCAGCCGCCACTGACTTCAGGAGATGGGTCACGTTCAGCGGTCCTTCACTTCGGCGCGGCGGTTGCGGGCCCAGCTGGCCTCGTCATGGCCATCGACCGCTGGGCGCTCCTTGCCGAAGCTCACCGCCTCGATCTGCGCTTCGGTGGCGCCCAACAGCGCCAGCGATCTGGCGACGGCCTCGGCCCGCTTTTGGCCCAGCGCCAGGTTGTATTCACTGCCGCCGCGCTCGTCGGTGTGGCCTTCGATCACCACGCGCTTGACCCGGTTGGCCGCCAGCAGCCTGGCGTGGCTGTCGACCACGCTGCGGAATTCGTCTTTGACGACAAAGCTGTCGTAGTCGAAATAAACCACCCGGGCCATCGCGCCGGCAGCACCCGATGCGCCAGCCGCACCAGTGCCCGGCAGGTTGACGGTGGCCACCTGGCTTTGCGCTGCGCCACCGCTGGCGCCGCCCGCGGCTCCAGCCGACGCGGTGTTGCCCGCACCTGCACTGCCGACGACCGTCGGGGTGCGGCTTTCAATCGTGGGCTCGTCGAGTTTGACCGCCGAGCCGCAGCCGGCCAGCAAGCCCGCAGCCAACAGCCATGCCAACGGCGACCGCAAGTTGGCCGTACGAAGTTTGATCATCTTCATTGCTCCTGGATCATGGGCGGCACGATGACCACCCGGGGCGCCGGCATCGCACCGGCAGGAAAGCAGGCCATCAACACGGGGTGTCGAGCTCATCGAACAAACGGCCCCCAGGCCGGTTCGCGCACATCCACCCCAGACGACAGCAAACGCGTCCTGATCTTGCCATCCAGCGTGGTGGTCATCAGCACATCGCGCCCGCCGCTGCGGGTGGCGTAGATCAGCAGCCGGCCGTTCGGTGCAAAGCTGGGGCTCTCGTCGTCGGAGGTGTCCGACACTGCCAGCGGCGGCGCACTGCCATCGAGCGGCATCACCATCAAGCGAAAGCCGTTGCCGCGGTTGATGTAGGCCAGCAAACGCCCGTCGGGGCTGATCGCCGGGCTGATGTTGTAGCTGCCGCTGAAAGTAACGCGCTCGGGCGCTGCGCTCGAGGCACTGGCCGACCCACCACCCGTCACAGCCACGCGGTAGACCTGCGGGCCACCGCCGCGATCGCTGACGAAATACAGGCTCTGGCCGTCAGGCGCAAACGCGGCTTCGGTGTCGATGCTGGTGCTGGTGACCAGCCGGCGCAAGGCGCTGCCTTCGAGGTCGAGCAAGTAGAGCTGCGCCGGGCCGTCGCGCGACAAGGTGACGGCCAGTCGCCGCCCGTCGGGCGCCCAGGCCGGGGCGCTGTTGCTGCCCTTGAAGGTGGCCACCGAGCGGCGCTCGCCGGTGCCCACGTCCTGCACCATCACCACGGCCTTGCCGGCTTCGAACGACACATAGGCCAGCTGGCGGCCGTCGGGCGACCAGGCCGGCGAGATGATCGGCTGCGGGCTGGCCAGCGCCACCTGGCCACCTTCGCCGTCGGCATCGGTGATGCGCAGCGTGTAGCGGTTGGCCGCTCGGGTGACGTAGGCGATGCGCGTGGCATTGACACCGCGTTCACCGGTGAGCTTCTCGTGGATCACATCGGCGATGCGGTGGGCGGCCAGGCGCAGGTCGGCTGCGGGTACGGCCAGCGCCTGGCCCAACAACTCTTCGCCCTTGACCACGTCCCACAGTTTGAAGCGCAGGTCGAAGCGGCCGTCGGCCAGCTTGCTGGCCGAACCGGCTACCAGGGCATCGGCACCGCGCGCGCGCCAGTCGGGAAACTGCGGCTGGCTGCGCTCGTCGAGCGCGCCACTTGAATCGACAACCCGAAAGGCACCACTGCGTTCCAAATCGGCGCGCACGATGGCCGAGATCGACTGCCCGCTGCGGTCCTCATCGCGAAAGCGGCTGACAGCCAGCGGCAACTGGGTGGCGCCAATGCCCGAGATCTCGACCCTGAACTGGGCCTGCGCGGCGGGCGACATGGCCAGCAAACTGCCGGTGGCGGTGGCGGTGGCGGCCAGGGCCGCGCTGAAGTGGCGTCGTTGAATCGGCATCAAGGGGGTGACGTGGCGTCGGGCGGCGGCCCAGGGGTTCCGCGAACTTTCAAGCCTGGCGCTGCCCTCGGCAGGGTGCCAGCGCAGCACAGACGGTCATTGTAGGCAGCGGGCCAGGGCGGGCGCGTTGGCGTTGGCGTTGGCGGTCAGGCCAGCGAGCGCCGCAGCGCAAGGGCACACAAGCTGATCGCGGTATGCGCCTCGTCCAGCAAGCGCCCCATCGTGATGAAGCCGTGGATCTGCCGCTCGAAGCAGACGTACTGCGCCGGGCTGCCGGCGGCCGAGAGCGCGTCGGCGTACTGCCGGCCCTCGTCGCGCAGCGGGTCGAAGCCGGCGGTGATCACCAGCGCGGGCGGCAGGCCCGACAGGTCGGCGTGCAGCAAGGGCGACGCCCGCCAGTCGGCGTACTGCTCGGCGGCGACGTATTGGCTGCGGAAATACTGGATGGTGTCGGCCGTCAGCAGGTAGCCCTGGCCGTTGCTGGTGTGCGAGGGCGCGCCCATCCGCATGTCGGTGGCCGGGTAGATCAGCAGCTGGAACTTCAGCGGCACCGCCTCACCGGCGTCGCGCCAGGCCAGCGCCACCACCGCGGCCAGGTTGCCGCCGGCGCTGTCGCCGCCGACCGCAAAACGGCTGGCATCGAGCCCCAATGAATCGGCCTGGGCCTGCAACCAGCGGGTGGCGGCCAGCACGTCGTCGACCGCCGCGGGGAAGCGGTGCTCGGGGCCCATGCGGTAGTCGACCGAGACCACGACAAAGCCCGACTCGTGGGCCAGCTGGCGGCACAACACGTCGTGGGTGTCCAGGTCGCCCATGGTCCAGCCGCCACCGTGGTAGTAGACCAGCGTGGGCGCCGGACGGGCGGCATCGGCCGGCCGGTAGAGGCGCAGCGCGATGTCACCGTGCGGGCCGCTGGCCGTCAGGTCCAGCACCTCGGCCACGGCGCGCGGCTCGGGCTGGGTGGCGCTGCGGCGCTCCCGGTAGAAGCGGCGCGCTTCCTGCGGGCTCAGCGTGTGGGTGGGCGGCACACCGCGCTCGATCATCAGGTCGAGCAAGGCCTTGGCTTGGGGGTCGAGCATGGGTGTCTCCTTCGGTTGAACCGTTTTTGTCGAGTCAGTGTAGCGGCGGGGTCATGGCCAGGTCGTGGCGAGGATGGCGCGGCTGATGCGCCCTGCGGCCTGCGGCATCATGCCGGCCATGATGCTGCCCGCGCCCTGCCCTTGCGGCCACCCAAGCGCCTACGCGGCCTGCTGCGGCCGCTGGCACGACGGCCCGCTGCAGGGGCTGGCGCCCAACGCGGCGGCGCTGATGCGATCACGCTACAGCGCCTTTGTGCTGGAACGCGCCGACTACCTGCTGGCCACCTGGCACCCGAGCAAGCGGCCGGCGCAGCTGGAGTTCGAACCCGGACTGCGCTGGCTGGGCCTGACCGTGCAGCGTTGCCTGCAACAGGATGAGGACCACGCCACCGTGCACTTCGTCGCCCGCAGCAAGCTGGCGGGTCGGGCCTCGCGCTGGGTGGAGACCAGCCGCTTCGTGCGCGAGGCGGGGCGCTGGTGGTATGTCGACGCTGACCTGGCGGCGCCGTGATGTGTTGTGGTGCGCCCGTCACCCCATGGGCGGCAACCAACCGTCTGCCGCTGCGCTGCGCCGTCATGCGCATGGATGCGCCTCGTTGCACCTTGATGCCCAAGGCCATGCTGAACAAGTCCTCGCGAGTGTGGGCACCCTGGTTTGGGCTGGGCTGCAAGGCGGGACTTGTTCAGCGTTGCCCCAAGGTGACCCGGCGCCGCGTTGGCCGCGACGGCTCAGGCGAATTCCTGGCGGATCAGCGGTTGGGTCAAGCGCCAGGCGATCCAGCCGAGCAGGCCGCAGCCGATCAGCGTGACCAGCACCGCCATCGCGCGCGCGGCGACCACAAAGCCACCGAACACGCCGGCCACCTGCGGCGGCAGCGTGCTGCGCAGCAGCGTGGCATCCACCAGCGACAGCATCACCTCTTGCTGCAGCCACAGCCCGGCCAAGTTGGCGGCGATGGCCACCAGCAGCAGCGCAATGAAGGTGCGGCGCGCCCATTCCAGCCGCAGCAGCAAGCCGGCCGCAGCAGCCAGCGTGGCCACCGACACCACCAGCCCGGTGCCCACCACCCACGGCAGGTAAGCCAGCAACCAGCCGGTGAGGCCCGGCTGCGGCAGCGGCGTGCCCGACAGCACGATCTGGCCGGGCAGCGACGACACCACTGCGTTCTGCACCACCGCCGAGGCCGACGCCAGCAGCGCCAGCACCATGAACACCCAGGCCGTGATGGTGACGAACAGCGAACGCGAGCCGACGTTGAAAGTCTGTGTCATGGTGATCTCAGAGGTTGAGAGGAATTCGAGCGTGGCCGAGCAACGCGCCAAAACGTGCCCGATCTAGGCGCAAAGCGCA
>JAYVDE010000216.1:0-15745 GCA_043749575.1 Burkholderiaceae bacterium
TTCGATTCGCCGAAAACACCGTGGCACGAGGCGCACTTGGCTTCCCAGATGATTTGGCCCTGCGCGACCGATCCCGACCCGGCGGGCAAGCCCTTGAAGTCGGGCCGCACGTCGATGTCCCAGGCGGCGAGCTCCTGGGGCGTGGCCGGCCGGCCCAGGTCCGGCAGCCGGCCTGGGTTCAACAAGCCCTGGCCCGGCGCGCCCTGGGCCAGCACGGCGCTGCCGGTGGCCGCCAGCAGGCCGGCGATCAGCCAGGACTTACGACAACTGAACATTGCGCACCTCGCCGCTCTGCTGCACCAGCCAGGACTGGACTGCGTTGTTGTGGTAAATCGACCGCGTGCCACGCACGGCGCGCAGCTGGCGGTAGCTGGGCTGCACCTAGCCCGTCTCGTCGGTGGCCCGGCTCTGCACGATGGCCGGCTTGCCGTCCCAGACCCAGGCTAGGCTGAATCGGCTCAGGCACTTGCTCAGCACCGGGGTCTCCAGCCGGGCTTGGCGCCAGTGGCGGCCGCCATCGACCGACACGTCGACTTTGGCGACCTTGCCACGGCCCGACCAGGCCAGGCCGCTGATGTTGTAGAAGCCCTTGTCGAGCAGCACCTGGCCGCCCGATGGCGTGGTCACCACGCTCTTGCATTCCTGGGTGCTGGTGTACTGGCGGTGGCTGCCGTCGGGCATCAAGTCCATGTAGTGCACCGCCTCGTCCTTGGCCGCGTAAGGCCGGTCGCCGACCTCGATGCGGCGCAAATACTTGACCCAGCTGACGCCCTGCACGCCCGGCACCACCAAGCGCAGCGGGTAGCCATTCTCGGGCCGCAGCATCTCGCCGTTCTGACCGTAGGCCACAAAAACCTCGCCGCTTTCGACCAGTTCCATCGGCACGGTGCGGGTCATAGCCGAGCCATCGGCGCCCTCGCCCAGTACGAAGCGGGCTTTTCTGTAGTCGACGCCGCACTGGTCGAGCAGCAGCTTCAGCGGCACGCCGGTGAACTCACTGCAGCTGAAGCTTGCTCACCCACACCACGCCCGAGGGCGTGAAATCGGCCTCCTGGACAAACTGCTCTTTTTTCAGGCCGCGGTTCTTCAGCGTGATCTCGCAGACCTCGAACTTCACGCCCTGGTTCTTGAGCCCGGCCACCAGCGGACCGTAGGCCACGCCCGAGGCGTGCTTGGCGTCTTCCAGCAGGAAGTCGACGCCGGCGCCGTGGGCGACCACGGTGATCTTGGCGCTGGGGTCGATCTCCAGGTGGTTGCGCAGGTTGCGCAGGCCGGCCAGCGCCTGCACCGCGCTGTCGCTGACGTGGTAGACCACCTTGTCCTGCGCTGAAGCGCCCAAGGTCGCCAGCGCCAGGATGCCCGCCGCCGCCCCTTGTTTGCATGTCATGTTCATCTCCAGGGCGACCCGTCGCGCCCGCGGTCGCGGGCTAGAAGCCGCCAATCCATCCGTCAACACGAACATGCCCGGGTGACCCCGGCCACGTCGAACCCTTCAAAGCCGCCGATGCGCCAGCGCCGGCAATTGCTGGCGCACGGCGGCCAGGCGCTCGCGGTCCAGCGTGCCGGCGACCACCGCCTCGCCTTCAGCCTGGCAAGCCAGCAGCGTGCCCCAGGGGTCGACCAGCAGGCTGTGGCCCCAGGTGCGGCGGCCGTTTTCATGCAGGCCGCCTTGGGCCGGCGCCAGCACGTAACACTGGTTTTCGACCGCGCGGGCGCGCAGCAGCAGCTCCCAGTGCGCCGCGCCGGTGGTGTGGGTGAAGGCCGAGGGCACCACGATCAGGTCGCAAGGCGGCTGCATCAGCGCACGGTAGAGCTCGGGAAAACGCAGGTCGTAGCAGATCGACAGGCCGATCCGCCAGCCTTCAACGTCGACGGCCACCGGCTCGGTCCCGGCCTGCAGCACCCGGCCTTCGTCGTAACGCTCGTGGCCGTTGTCGAAGGCGAACAGGTGGATCTTGTCGTAGCGCGCCACCCGCTGGCCGGTGGGCGACCAGACCAGGCAGCTGTTGAGCACCCGCTCGAGCAAGGCGTCGGGGTCGGCGCCAGCCCCGGCCAGGCGCAGCGGCAGCGTGCCGCCGATCAGCCACAAGCCCAGCCGCCGCGCCGCGGCCGCCAGGTGGGCCTGGATCGGGCCGTCGTCCAGCAGCTCGGCGATGGCCAGCTTGTCGCGGTCACTGCGGCCCAGCAGACAAAAGTACTCGGGCAGCGCCACCAGCCGCACGCCGTCGGCGGCGGCCGCCTCCAGCAGCCGGGTGGCGGCGGCCAGGTTGCGGTCGACGTCAGGGGTGGACACCATCTGCAAGGCGGCGATCTTCAGGGGCAGCGTCATGGTCGGGCTCGTGGTCAGGGGGTCGGGGAGTCAGCGGCCTGAGGGTCACCGGGTTTTGCTGGCGGCAGCCGCCTCGGGCGAGGCCGCTGCTGGCAGCGGGTCGAGCAGCTTGCGCTCGATGCGTTCGACCTGGGGATCGCTCCAGCCGCCGGTGATGTGGAACTCGCGTGCACTGGCCTGGCGCAGCGGCTCACGCAGCAACCACTGGCCCACGAAGGCGCCCAGCCCGATGGCCGGGTTGATCGCGGCATAGGCCAGCGACGCGCTGCCGGTGGCCAGCTCGGGCACCACCACCACCTGCAGGTCCTGGGTTTCGCGGCCGATGTCGGCGCTGCCCGCCATCAGCACCGTCGCCTGCAGGCCGCCCAGGCGCAGGTTGCGGGTGCTGGCCACGCCGCGGCTGATGCGCAGGTCGCCGACGGCGTTGTCGAAGGCGAAGCCCTGCTCAAAGACATCGCGAAAATCCAGCAGCAGGCGCCGCGGCAGCGACTGCAGGCTCAGCACGCCCAGCAGCCGCGCCGCGCCAGGGTCGACCTTCAGGAACTGGCCGCCTTCCAGCGTCAGCGCCAGCGTGCCGCCCAAGGTCGGCAGATCCAGGCCCAGCGGTGAGCCGTCCCAAGCCAGCTGGCCGGTCATGCGGCCCTTGGCGCCACGCACCACCCGACCGAAGCCCAGTCGCTCGAGCAGCGCGCCGCCGTCGACGATGTCGAGCCGGTAGTCCAGCGCCATCTGGCGGCGCCCCCGGCCCGCCACAGCCTGCCAGCGGCCGCTGGCCAGCAGCGTGGCATCGGGGTTGACCAGTTGCAGCCGGGTCAATGCCCATTCGCTGCGCGGCCCGCTGTCGTCGCTGCTGCCGGTCACGCCGCCGGTCACGCCGCGGTTCACCGCCTCGACCGCCAGCCGGCCCAGGTGGCGACCCCGCAGCTCGAAATCGTCGATCTCGATGTCCAGCGCCGGCACCGCTGCCGGCGCGCGGTCGAGCAGGCCGGCCATCGATTCGGCCACCGTGTCGGCGTCGGCCGGCGGCAGCGACAGGCGTGACAGCCGGGCCTTGATGCTGCCGCCGGCGCCCGCCCGCCGCGGCTCGCGGTAGTCGACCGTGCCGGCGGCTTGGTCGGCCACCAACCGGGCGCGCCAGCCTTCATCGCCGGCGGCCACCAGGCGCTGCAAGTCCAGCGTCACATCGGTCAGCTGGCGGCTGGCGACCCGCAATTCGGGGCTGCGCAACTGCACCGCTCGCGGCAGCCAGGCGCTGTCGATCGCGGCGGCGTCTGGCGCTGCCGGGCTCGCTGGGGTCGCCGCGGCCAGGCCGGCCCAAGCCTGGCGCCAGGCGTCGACATCCAAGCTCGGCACGACCAGCACGGCCCGGCCACCGGCCACCGGCTCGGGCAGCGGCGCAGCCCAGGACAGGGCGCTGCGCAACAGGCGCGGGCTGGCGGGCGCGCTGTCGACCACGGCGATGGCCTTCAGCGCGCCCAGTTCCAGCCGCAGCTGCTGCTGCCCGGCCGCATCGGCCTGCGGGCCCGGCCCCTGCGACAAGCGCAAAGGCCAGCTGGCATCGGCCGGCTTGCGCAACGGTTCGGGCAGATCCAGGCCCAGGCCGACCAGCGGGCTGGTCAGCAGCCAGTCGATCTGGCCGCCTTGCTGGCCCCAGCTCAGCCGGTAGGCCGCCTGGCCGCTGACGCGGGCGGCCAGGCGGGCCTGCAGCCCCGGCTCGGCCAGCCGGCGCAGGCCTTCGGCGGAGGCGGTGCCCGCGGCGGTGAAGCGCAGGCTGCCGTCGGCCAGGCTGCCGCCGTCGATCTGGGTCTCGCCGCCCAGCCACTGGCCGCGCAGGCCGGTCAGCTGAACGCTGCGCTGGCTGGCGTCCAGCCGGCCGCGGGCACCGGCCAGCAGCGGCCAGTCGGGCCGCAGCCGCAGGTCGTTGCCGGCCAGCTGCAGGCCGGCCTGGACGACGCTGTCGGCCGGGTGGTCCAGCGGCAGCTGCAGCGCCAGCTGCAGGTCGACCGCGCCGCTGGCGCTGGCGGTCTCGACCACGCCGCCGGTCCAGTCGTTCAGCGGCGTGCTGCGCAGGTAGCGCAGCAGGTCGGCCGCCGGGCCACGCACCTGGCCGTCGATCTCCAGCAGCGCCCGGTCCGACAGGTCGCGGATGCGGCCCTGCACGCCCGACAGCTCCAGCCCCCAGAGCCGGCCACGCACCTGCTCGAAGGCCATCGCATTGCGTTCGAACACCAGCTTGCCGTTGACCGCCGAAAACGCCGGCCAGGGCGAATGCCAGCCCGGCTCGGACGGCACCGGCGCCAACGTCACGTCCTGCAGCGTGCTGGCGATGCGGAACTCACCGTCGCGGCGGTTGACATACGGAAAGTCCCAGAGGTCGCCCTTGACGCGGAAGCTCAGGTCGCGCAGCGTGCCGCCCTGCACCGCGCGCTGCGCCCAGCCCCGCACGTCGGCCCCGATGCCCAGCGGCAAGTAGCGCGCCACCTGGCTTGCCCGGGCGTCGGCCAGGCTGCCGCTGAGCTCCAGCACACCCGGCAGGCGGCCGCCCTTGCCGAAGCCGCCGCCGGGCCCGGTGCGCCAAGTGGCGTTCAGCGCACCGCGGGCATCGGCGTTGTCGAAACGGGCGTTGAGCACCTTCAGCTCGACTGTCGGCAGGCCCGGCTCGGCTGGACCGCTGGCCCGCGGCGCCGCTGCGGCGGCGGCCCCGGCCCGGGCGAGCGCCGGCTCGATGCGCCACTGCAGCTGGGCATTGAACTGCTTGACCGGCACGGTGGCCGCCTCGAACACGCCGGGCAGCTCGATCGCACCGTCGCTCAGCGACAACTCGGCAGTGCCGCCGGTCTCGCTGGCGTTGAACTGCAGGTCGGCACCGCGCCAGCCGGGGCGGCCGATCAGGCCCGGTTCGGGCGAGCTTGCCGCGGCGATGGTCAGGCCCTTGACCGTGGCGCTGGCGCGGTAGCGGCGTGGCGCGTCGAGCGGGCCGTCCCAGTGGGCCAACAGCTGGTGCACCGCGCCTTCGGGGTTCAGCTGGCCCAGCAGCCCGCGCAGGCCGGCACCGATCGGCAGGCGCTCGCCCAACTCGGCCAGCGTGGCCAGGTCGAGCCGGTCGGCGCTGAAATCACCCCCCGCCACCCGCGCCGGGCTGGCCATGTCGCCCGCCGCCGACGCTGGCGCGGCTGATGTCACTGATGCCGGGGCCTGGCGCAAGTACAGCGCCATTGTGCTGGGCGCCCAGCGGCTGCCGTCGGCCATGCCGAAGGCCAGCCGCTCGACCGCCAGCCGCAGGCCGCCGGTCTGGCGTTCGGCAACGAAGCGACCGGTCAGGTCGGTCAGTGCCACCGGCGCCAGCCCGGGCGCCAGCCGCACCGACACACCGCGCAAAGCCGCATCCAGCGTCAAGGCCTGCGGCTGGCCCTGGTCCCAGTCGAGCCAGGCCCGCAGCGCAGCCTCGCCCTGCTGCACATCGACTGGCAGGTCGACATGGCGGCGCAGCTGCGACATGTCGGCGCGCGGCAGGTCGACATGCAGCACGCCCTTCCAGCGCTGCCACTCGCCGGCCCGCGACAGCAGCGCGCCACGGGCCTGAGCCACGACGGTGAAGCGGGCGCCCCAGTCGGGCGGCGGCGTGGCGTCCAGCCGCAACTCGTGGTGGCGGCCGCGGTTGCGCAGCAGCAGCTGCACCTTGTCCAACTGCAGCGGCGGCGCGGCACGCTGCTCGTCGACCCAGCGCAGCGTGCCGCCGCGGATCAGGAATTCATGCTGCTCGAAGAACCAGTCGGCCGCGGCGCTGGCGTCGAGCACCGGCCCGGCGTCGGCGCGGTCCAGATCGAGACCGCCGACGAACCAGCGGCCTTGCAGATCGCGCCGCACCTCCAGCCGGGCATCGTCGATCAGCAGCTGGCTGAAGCGCAGCCGCAGCGCCAGCAACGAGGGCAGCGACAGCGCGGCCGACACCTGCGGCAGGCGCAGCGCCTCGCGGCCGGCGGCGTCGCGCAGCACCACGTCGCGCAGCGTGAAGGCCGGCACCCAGCCGCCGCTGCGCACGCTGATCTGGCCGATGCTGACCGGATGCCCCAGCGCCCGCGTGGCCTGCGCCTCGATGCGCGGACGCCAATCGTCCAGACGCGGCAGAATCAGCCAGTGCAGTGTCAACCAGGCCGCCAAGCCCAGGCCAGTTACCGCCAGCAACAGCCCGAGGGTGAGGCGACAGGTGGTGCGCCAGGTGATGCGCCAGGTGATGCGCCAGGCCCAATGCCAGGTACTTCGCCAGCTTCGACGCACGCCCTGCCCAGCCAGTTGGCGAACCGCAGTGACGAATGACGAGAGAGGCATGGATGAGGAGCAAACACCGGCGCACAGCGGAGAATCGATCCCTGCGCCAGCCCGCCGGCTCAGCGCAGGGCAGCCGCACCGGCCCCTTCCGAATTTCAATCTAGCACAGAGCCCCCGGCGCAACATGGGTTCCCAACTTCCGCCGCCCGACACGCCCGGCGCCACGGCCGAGTACAGCCGCTACGTGCAGCGCATCCGCCGCCGCTATGCCGTCGACCTGGCCGCGCTGCCGCCCGGCCTGCCCAATGCCGCGGCCATCACCGCGCTGGTGTTGCGGCTGCAAGCCGGCGGTCGCGCCCTGCCGTCGGCGCTGCGGGTGGCCCGCCAGCTGGTGCTGGAGCGGCTGGTGGTGCTCGACATCGAGCAGGCCGCGCCGCTGGACCACATCACCCAGACCATGACCGCGCTGGCCGAGGCCACGCTGGAGTTGGCACTGGCCGCCGCCCGCGCCGAAGAAGACGCCCGCTGCGGCCCGCCGCTGGACGCCACCGGCCGGGTCATCGACTTCTGGATCATCGGCATGGGCAAGCTTGGCGCGCGCGAGCTGAACGTCTCGTCCGACATCGACCTGATCTACGTCTACGACGATGCTGGCGAAACCACCGGGCCCTTGAAGATCAGCGCACACGAGTATTTCGCCAACGTCGCCAAGCGGCTGTACACGCTGATCGGCGACACCACCGACGACGGCTTTGTCTTCCGCGTCGACCTGGCCTTGCGGCCCAACGGCAACTCGGGCCCGCCGGTGGTCAGCATGGCCATGCTGGAAGAGTATTTTCAGGTGCAGGGCCGCGAGTGGGAGCGTTTTGCCTGGCTCAAGAGCCGGGTGGTGGCGCCGGCGGCGTCGGTGGCCGCGGGCCGGGCGTTGCCGCTGCGCAGCCTGGTGTCGGCCTTCGTCTACCGGCGTTACCTGGACTACGGCATCTTCGAAGGCCTGCGCCAGCTGCACCGCAAGATCCGCGACGAAGCCCAGCGCCGCGCCGCCGGTCGGCCCGAGCGCGCCAATGACGTCAAGCTGTCGCGCGGCGGCATTCGCGAGATCGAGTTCATCGTGCAGCTGCTGCTGGTGGTGCGCGGTGGCCAGTTCCCCGAGATCCGCAGCCGATCAACGCAGAAAAGCCTGTACAAGCTGGCCGCCCGCGGCCTGATGAAGACCGACACCGCCGCCAAGCTCGACGCGGCCTATGTCTTCCTGCGCCAGGTCGAACACCGCATCCAGTACCTCGACGACCAGCAGACCCATTTGCTGCCCACCGCCGACGGCGACCTGGACTGGATCGCGTTGTCGCTGGGCCTGGGTGCCTGCTCGGCTGATGAATTGGACCGCACCGTGGGTGGCTTGCAGCAGCCAGCCCCCGTGGCGGGCCGGACCGCTTGGGACGGCCCGGCGCGGTCCTCGGACAGCCCCCTGGCCGCCTTGCGGCAGCCACCCCCCGAGGGGGGCCGGACCGCTTGGGACGGCCCGGCGCGGTCCTGTGCGCTGCTCGACCGCCTGTGCGAGGTCCGCGAACTGGTGGCCACCGAGTTCGACGCGCTGCTGCACGACGGCCGGGCGCCGGCGCCCAACGGGGCACGCAACGGCTGCAACGGCAAGGGCTGCGGCGCCGGGGCGCTGGCGGTCGACAACGACGCCCTGCTCGACCCGCTGACGCCCGGCCTGGCCGAGCGCGTGCGCCATTGGCGCGACCAGCCGCGGGTGCGGGCGCTGCGCGACGAATCCAAGCTGCGCCTGGGCATGCTGATCCAGCGCACCGGCGCCTGCGTCGCCGACGGCCACTGCACCGAAGACAGCGCGCTGCGTTTCATCGACTGGCTCGAACCCCTGCTGCGTCGCGACAGCTACCTGGCCTTGCTGGTCGAACGCACCGAGGTGATGCGCCGGCTGCTGCGCTTGCTGGGACTGGCGCGCTGGCCGATGCAATACCTGATGCGCCACCCCGGCGTGATCGACGAACTGTCCGACCAGCGGCTGCTGCACGAGCGCTTTGACGCCGCCGAGTACATCGCCAACCTCGAAGACCGCCACCGCGCTTGGCGCCGCGCCGGTGAGGACAACGAAGACGCGCTGCTGGACACGCTGCGCCATGCCCACCATGCCGAGGTCTTCCGCACCCTGGTGCGCGACGTCGAGGGCCTGATCACGGTCGAGCAAGTGGCCGATGATTTGTCGGCGCTGGCCGACGCCACCCTGGATTGCGTGCTGCGCTGGGCCTGGCCGCGGCTGCGCCAGCACCACCGCGAGACGCCCAACTTCGCCGTCATCGCCTACGGCAAGCTGGGTGGCAAAGAGCTGGGTTACGGCAGCGACCTCGATGTGGTGTTTCTCTACGACGACGCCGACGAGGCCAGTGCCGATCATCGCGACCGTGCGCAGGAGGTCTACGGCCACTTCGTTCGCAAGCTGATCACCTGGTTGACGCTGCGCACCGCCGCCGGCGAGTTGTTCGACATCGACACCGCGCTGCGGCCCAACGGCAACTCGGGTCTGCTGGTCAGCTCGATCAACAGCTTCGAGCGCTACCAGGTCGGCCGCGGCAGCAACACCGCCTGGACCTGGGAGCACCAGGCCCTGACCCGGGCCCGCTTCTGCGCCGGCTCGCCCGCGCTGGCCGCGCGCTTCGAGGCGGTGCGCCGTCAGGTGCTGGCCGCGCCGCGCGACCCAAGCTCACTCCAACGCGAGGTGGTCGAGATGCGCGACAAAGTGCGCCGGGCGCGGCCGGTGCGCGACGGGCTGTATGACGTCAAGCACAGCCCCGGCGGCATGATGGACGCCGAGTTCGCGGTCCAGGTGCTGGTGCTCAGCCAGAGCGCGCACCACCCCGCGCTGCTCGACAACGCCGGCAACATCGCGCTGCTGCAGCGCGCTTCACTGCTCGGCCTGTTGCCGCCGGGCGTGGGCGAGGCCGCGGCCAACGCCTACCGCGAGCTGCGCCGGGCCCAGCACGGTGCCCGGCTGGACGAGAAACCGACCCAGTTCGAGCCCGAATCCATGGCCAAGGAACACGGCGCCGTGCGGGCGCTGTGGCAGGCGGTGTTCGGCTGACGGTTCGCCACAGCCACCACACCCGCCATGTTCGCCACCCGCTGCGGCCGGCCGGGCCCTGGTGGGCACTGGCGCTGCTGGCGCTGGTCGGCGCGCTGCTGGTGTGGGGCTTGAACGCCATCGGCTGGCCGGCCCGCACTGGCGCGTGGGGGGGGCCAGCCAGTCCCGGCGTGCCGACACTGGCCGGCTGGCTGGACTGGCAGCCGGCCCTCGCGCTGCAACAGCCCTGGCGCTGCATCACCGCCGCCTGGGTTCACCTGAGCGGCCAACACCTGGTGGCCAACCTGGCCGGTACGCTGCTGGTGGCCGCCTACGGCCAGGCCGCCGGTTGCGGCGGTCGCGCCACGCTGGCCTGGGCATTGGCCTGGCCCCTGACCCATGCCGCGCTGGCGCTGCAGCCCACGCTGGGGCATTACGGCGGCCTGTCGGGCCTGCTGCATGCCGGCGTCGCGGTGGCCTGCTGGCAACTGCTGCGCGGCGCGCAAGGCTGGCGCCGCGCGGTCGGCGCGGCGGTGCTGGCGATGCTGCTGCTCAAGCTGCTGTGGGAGGCGCCCTGGCAGGGCGGACCGCTGCGCCACCCGCCTGGTTGGGACATCGCCATCGCGCCGCTGGCCCACAGCAGCGGCGCGCTGGCCGGCCTGTTGTGCGCCTGGGCCTGCGGCGTCGGCGGCGATGCAGGCCGGCGGCCCGCGCCCAGCGCCTAGCATCGCGCCCCATGTCCGATCGAAAGACCCACCTCGACGCAGTGGCCATCAGCGCGCTGGTGTTGTGCTGCGCCCTCTGGGGCCTGAACCACACCATTACCAAGCTCACGCTGGCTGATGTGCCGCCGCTGGTGCAGGCGGGGGCGCGTTCGCTGGGCGCGGCCGGGCTGGTGGCGCTGTGGGCGGCGTGGCGCGGCATCTCGCTGAGCCCGCGCAACGGCACGCTGGCCGGCGGTCTGCTGGCGGGCACCTTGTTTGCCGCCGAGTTCGCCGCCATCTTCATCGGCCTGCAGTACACGCTGGCCTCGCGGATGATCGTCTTCATCTACCTGGCGCCGTTCGTGGTGGCGCTGGGCATGCCGCTGGTGGTGGCCAGCGAGCGACCGACTGCGCGCCAGTTGCTGGGCCTGGCGGCGGCATTTGCCGGCGTCGCCTGGGCCTTTGGCGAGGCGCTGGGCAGCGCTGGCGCTGGCGTCGGCAACCGGCAGTGGCTGGGCGACGCGCTGGGCGTGCTGGCCGCCGTGCTGTGGGCTGCCACCACGCTGGCCATCCGCGGCAGCCGCTTGGCCAGCGCCAGCCCCGAGCAAACGCTGTTCTACCAGCTGGCGGTGTCGGGCGTGCTGCTGATCGGCGCCTCGTTGGCGACGGGCGAGACCTGGCCGGCGCTGTCCAGCCTGGGCGCGCGGCCGTTGGCGTTCATGGCCTTCCAGACCGTGGTCGTCACCTTCGCCAGCTACCTGCTGTGGTTTTGGCTGGTGCGGCACTACCCGGCGACCGCAGTCACCTCGTTCACGCTGCTGACCCCGCTGTTCGGCCTGCTGACCGCCGTGTGGCTGCTGGACGAGCCGCTGACGCTGCGCCTGGGCGTGGCCTGCGCGGCGGTGGTCGCGGGTATCGCGCTGGTGAACCGGCCATCGCGGCCCCGCTGAGGGCCAGATGGGCAGACGGACAGACCGACCGACGCACCAGTCGGGCCTGTCACCTCGGCGTCCGGGTGGCGCGTGGTGGCCGGCCTAGACTGCGCCGCTAGCCCACCCTTCAGGAGACATCCCTTGATCACGCTCTGCGGTTTCAGCGTTTCGAATTACTACAACAAGGTCAAGCTGGCCTTGTTGGAAAAAGGCATTCCGTTCAACGAAGAGCTGGTCATGACTGGCTCCAAGGAAGAGGCCGTGCTGTGCGCCACGCCGCTGGGCAAGGTGCCGTTCCTGCGCACCGAGCAAGGCACGCTGTGCGAAAGCCAGGTCATGGTCGATTACCTGGAAGCCGCCTTCCCGGCCGTGCCGCTGCTGCCGGCCGACCCATTTGCCGCCGCCAAGGTGCGCGAGCTGGCCACCTTCATCGACCTGCACCTCGAACTGGTGGCCCGCGAGCTGTACGGCCAGGCCTTCTTCGGCGGCAGCGTGTCGCAAGAGGTGCAGGACCGCGTGCGCAAGCAGCTGACCAAGAGCATCGCCGGCTTCAAGCGCCTGGCCAAGTTCGGCCCCTACGTCGCCGGCGACAGCTTCACCATGGCCGATTGCGCGGCCTATGTGAGCCTGCCGCTGGTCGCCCTGGCCACCAAGAAGGTGCTGGGCGAAGACTTGCTCGTCGCCGGCGGCATCGACTGGAAGGCCTATGCCGGGCTGATCGGTGCGCGCCCGCAGGCGCAGAAGGTGGATGCCGACAAGAAGGCCGACGCTGGCCGCATGGCCGCCGCAGCGGCGGCTGCCAAGTCGACCTGATCGGTCGACCGGGGCTGACCCGATACAGCAAAAAGCCGGCCTGAGGGCCGGCTTTTTTCATGGTGACGCAGCCACCGCAAGCCCGGTCAGGCCGGCATCGCGCCAGCGCCACGGGCCTTGGCCGCTGCGGCGACATTGGCGGTCACTTCCTTACGGTAGCGGTTGAGTTCTTGCACGCTGGCGAAGCTGCGTTCCATCAGCAGGCTCATGTTGTGCAGGATGCGCTCGACCACCTTGCCCTCCCACACGCTGTCGAACTGGATCTGCTTGTCCAGCCAGTGCTCCAGCCAGGCCGGGTCGGGCAGGCGGCTTTGGATCGTGTCGTGCGGGAACAGCGATTCGTTGACATGCAGGTTGGTCGGGTGCAGCGCCTGCGCGGTGCGCCGCGCGCTGGCCATCAGCACGCCCACCTTGCTGAAGGCGGCCCGCGCTTCGTCGCCGAACTTGGTCAACGCCCGCTTCATGTAGCGCAGGTAGGCGCCGCCATGGCGCGCTTCATCTTTGGCCAGGGTTTCGTAGATCTGGCGGATCACCGGCTCGGTATGCCATTCGGCGGCGCGGCGGTACCAGTGGTTCAGCCGGATCTCGCCGCAGACGTGCAGCATCAGGGTTTCCAGCGCCGGTGCGGGGTCGAACTCGAAGCGCACGGCGTGCAGCTCTTCTTCGGTCGGCACCAGCTCGGGCCGGAAGCGGCGCAGGTACTCCATCAGCACCAGCGAGTGTTTCTGCTCCTCGAAGAACCAGACGCTCATGAAGGCGGAAAAGTCGCTGTCGTCGCGGTTGTCGCGCAGGAACATCTCGGTGGCCGGCAGCGCCGCCCACTCGGTGATGGCGTTCATCTTGATCGTCTGCGCCTGGGCGTCGGTGAGCTTGGCCGCATCAAACTGAGCCCAGGCGATGTCGGTGTCCATGTTCCAACGCACGGCTTCGAGCTGCTTGAAGAGTTCGGGGTAGAGCATGGTGATCTTTCTCTGCGTTGCATGATTCTAGGGCGCCACCCCGCTTGAACCCAAGCAGCGGATAGAGCAACCCCGGGCCTCGCGGGGCACTTTGCGGGCGCTGCATCCCCAGCCACCACCGACCCCGTAGAAAGCCACTATGCGCCACCCTGCCCGCCACCATGCATTCCTTCGCCAGCCGGTTGCGGCCTTGCTGGCCATCGGCGCCGGCTGCGCGATATTGGCCATCGGCGCCGCCACTTCAGCCCGCGCAAGCCCAGCCTGCCCGGCGTTGCTGCAGCACACCCTGCCCCGGCTGCAGGACGAAAAACCCGTCAACTTGTGCGCGCACGCCGGCAAGGTGGTGCTGGTGGTCAACACCGCCAGCTACTGCGGCTACACCACGCAGTACCAGTCGCTGGAAGCGTTGAGCGAGCGCTACCGCAGCCAGGGCCTGGTGGTGCTGGGTTTTCCCAGCAATGATTTTTCGCAGGAGCCCGGCAGCGGCGCCGCAATCGCCGAGTTCTGCGAAAACACCTTTGGCGTGAAGTTCCCGATGTTTGCCAAATCCAGCGTCAGCCCGGGGGCTGGCCCTGTCGTCAACCCGCTGTTCGCAGCACTCGCCCAGCGCAGCGGCCAGGCACCCACCTGGAACTTCCACAAGTACCTGGTCAGCCGTGACGGCCAGACCGTGCGCAGCGTGGCCTCGGCGGTCGACCCCAAAGACCCAGTCTTCACGAGGGATTTAGAGAAACTTCTTAAGGCAAAGTGAGACTATTCAGTCAAAATTGAACCATACAGTTCAAATAGTGACTAAAAAGCCCATGTCGTCATCCCTCTCTGCCGTCCAGGCCCTGTGCGCGGAACCTTTCCGCCAAGCGGCGCTCCATAAATCCATCGGCTTGCCGATGATCTGGTCAAGAGATTCCACGGGTGATCGGGCTGGTGATGTCGCCTCGTTGAGGCTCAAGCTTTTTGTGCCGTGCAGCCTTTCGGATTCCCGAAGTGAAATCCTGAGGCCCTCCTCCTCCTCCCTCCCTTCCTCGTTGGCTTCAGGGCGCTGCACGGCCCCTTCTATTTCCAGCTGGTCCCCCCGCCGCGCCGCCCCGGCCGGGTACGCACCATGAGCGCCACCCGGCGCCACGTGGCGGTGGTCGGCTCCGGCATTGCCGGTCTGGCTGCGGCTTGGCACTTGGCCGACCACGCTGACGTCGCGCTTTACGAAGCCGACAGCCATTTTGGTGGTCACGCCCACACGGTTGATCTCACGCTGGGTGGCGTCAGCCACGGCGTGGACACCGGCTTTCTGGTGTTCAACCACGCCACCTACCCGCAGCTGGTCAAGCTGTTCACCGACCTGCAGGTCAGCACCGCGGCTTCGGAGATGTCGTTCTCGGTGCAGGTGCCCAAGGCGGACGGGACCAGCGGCATCGAATGGAGCGGCAGCAAGCTCGACAGCGTGTTCGCCCAGCGCAGCAACCTGTTCAAGCCGCAGTTCTTGCGCATGCTGCGCGACTTGGCCCGCTTCAACCGCAGCACCACCGCCATCGCCGAGCGCAACGAAGAAGGCGCACTGCAGCAGCCGATCGGCGACTTTCTGGTCGAACAAGGTTTCTCGGCCGCCTTCCGCGACTGGTATTTGTTGCCGATGCTGGGCTGCATCTGGAGCTGCCCGACCGACCAGATGTTGCGTTTCCCGGTCGCCACGATGATCCGGTTCTGCCACAACCACGGTCTGATCCGGGTCAGCGACCGGCCGCAATGGCACACCGTGCGCGGCGGCTCACGCCACTACGTGCAGCGGATGTTGACGCGCATCGCCGACCAGCGCCTGAACACGCGCGTGCGCGCCGTGCGTCGGGTGCCGCCGGCCACCGCCAGCGCCGGCGTGTGGGTCGACACCGACCACGGCAGCGAGCATTTCGACGACGTGGTGTTGGCCGGCCACAGCGATCAAAGCCTGGTCCTGCTGGGCCGCCAGGCCAGCGCCGACGAGACGGCAGTGTTGGGTGCCATCCGCTACCACGCCAACCGCGCCTTGCTGCACACCGATAGCAGTGTGCTGCCCCAGCGCCGCAAAGCCTGGGCCGCCTGGAACTACGTGCGTTCACCGGTGCCGGCGCAGGAACAATCGGCCGTCTGCCTGCACTACCTGATCAACCGCCTGCAGCCGCTGCCCTGGCAGCAAGCGGTGCTGGTGTCGCTGAATCCCAGCCGCGAGCCGGCTGGCCACCTGGTGCACGGCGAATACCACTACGCCCACCCGGTGTTCGACCTCGCCGCCATCGCGGCACAGGCCCGGCTGCCCCAGATCCAGGGCCGGTCGCGGATCTGGTTCGCCGGTGCCTGGACACGCTACGGCTTCCATGAAGACGGCCTGCGTTCGGGCATCAGCGTGGCCGAGGCGCTGCAGGCGCGCTGGGCAGCCGACGCCGCGGGTGTGCCGCAACTCAACGCGGCTTGATCGCCACGCCACCCGACCAAAGCGCCGCCCGTACCACCCAGCAGCCGCACCACCATCCACCTGACCCACCCGTTGCATGACCGCCCTTGCCGCCGCGCCCGTCGCGATCACCATGGCCAGCACCGCCCGCCCGCAGGCGCAGTTGGGCATCGGCCGGGTGCGCCACCAGCGGCTGCGGCCGACGCCTCACCGCTTCGATTACCCGACCTGGTTC
>JAYVDE010000217.1:0-6259 GCA_043749575.1 Burkholderiaceae bacterium
AGCTGCACCAGGTCGGCACCCGCGGCGATCTTGGCCTGGGCATCGCGGCCTGACAGCACACCGCCCACGCCGATGATCGGATAGCCGGTGCCCAGTTCGGCGCGCAACTGGGTGATGACCCGGTTGCTGGCCTCGAACACCGGCCGCCCGCTCAAGCCACCGGCTTCGTCGGCGTGTGGCAGGCCCATCACCGCGTCGCGGGCGATGGTGGTGTTGGTGGCGATCACGCCGTCAATGCCGTTGGTCTTCAGCGTGGTGGCGATCACAGCCACCTGGGCTTCGCTGAGGTCGGGCGCGATCTTCACGAACATCGGCACCGACCGTCGGTGTTGGGTGGCCAGCTGCTGCCGGCGTTGCTGCAGCGCGCCCAGCAGCGCGTCCAGCGCCGCGTCGCTCTGCAGCGCACGCAGGTGCTGGGTGTTCGGGCTGCTGATGTTGACCGCCACGTAGTCGGCATGCGGGTAGACGCCGTCCAGCCCCAGCAGGTAGTCGCTGGCCGCGTCGGCGATCGGCGTGGCGGCGTTCTTGCCGATGTTCAGGCCCAGGATGCCGCTGGCGGCACGAAAGGTACGCGCCCGCTTGACGTTGGTGATGAAAGCCGCCAGGCCCTGGTTGTTGAAGCCGAGCCGGTTGATCAGCGCCTGTTTTTCAGGCAGCCGGAACATCCGCGGCTTGGGGTTGCCGGGCTGGCCCTTGGGCGTGACCGTGCCGACCTCGATGAAGCCGAAACCCATCGCGCCCAGGCCGTCGATGCAGCGGCCGTTTTTGTCCAGCCCCGCTGCCAGGCCGATGCGGTTGGGGAACTTCAAGCCCGCCACCGTGACCGGGTCGTTGACCCGAGCCTGCGCCCACAGGCACTGCAGCGGTGTGTTCTGCAGCGTGGCGATGGACTCCATCGTCAGGTCATGGGCCCGCTCGGGATCGAGCCCGAACAGGAACGGGCGGGTCAGCGCGTAGGGGACGAAAGCCATAATTGCGGATTGTCCCAGACCGTTACAAACTCCCCCATGACCCAGGATGAACTGAAGGCTCTCGTCGGCCGCGCCGCGTTGGAATTTGTAGTGCCGGGCAGCGTGGTGGGCGTGGGCACCGGGTCCACCGTCAACTGCTTCATCGATGCACTGGCGACGATGCGCGACCGCGTTGCCGGCGCGGTGAGCAGCTCGCTGCAGAGCACGCT
The DNA here is from genome assembly GCA_043749575.1 of Burkholderiaceae bacterium. Lineage (GTDB taxonomy): Bacteria > Pseudomonadota > Gammaproteobacteria > Burkholderiales > Burkholderiaceae_C > Pseudaquabacterium. The sequence goes on from JAYVDE010000217.1 coordinate 1,181, forward strand.
GCGCTTGCAAGCCCATGGCTTCACCGTGCTTGACGCCAACGCGGTCGATCGCATCCCGGTGTATATCGACGGCGCCGATGAGATCGACCCGCGTGGCCACATGATCAAGGGCGGTGGCGCGGCGCTGACGCGCGAGAAGATCGTGGCCGACCTGGCCGATCGTTTCATCTGCATCGCCGACGAGAGCAAGCGGGTCGAGGTGCTGGGCCGCTACCCGCTGCCGGTGGAGGTGATTCCGATGGCCGCGGCCCAGGTGGCGCGGCGCTTTGCGTCGGCCTACGGCGGCCAGGCCACGCTGCGCGCGGGCGTGACCACCGACAACGGCAATGTGCTGCTCGACGTGCACGGCCTGGTGATCGCCGACCCGTTGGCCGTGGAGACCGAGGTCAACCAATGGCCTGGCGTGGTCACCGTGGGCATCTTCGCCCGCCACCGTGCGCGGGTCTGCCTGCTGGGCACGGCGCAGGGCGTTCGCCGGCTGAACTTCGACTGATCGGCCCGGCGTCGTCTTGGCCGGCCCGCTGGGCAACGGCTGTGGGCGCTTGCGGCGGGCAGCCGCTGCGGGCGATCAGCCCGGCCGGCGGGCCGTGCGGGCGATGAAGCGGGCCGGGTCCAGCGCGTCCAGCAGCGAGGCTGGCGCCGGCACCGGATCGCCGCTGATCCAGGCCGCCAGCACCTCGCCGCCCAGCGCGGCGTGGCTGATGCCGCGCGAACCCAGCGCGGTGAAGACATACAACCCGGCTTGGCGCGGCACCTGGCGTGCCTGCACCGGGCGCGGCGCCGCGACCGCAGGCGCTGTGGGTCCCTGCCCGTTCCCGTTCCCGATGAGGCCTTCGGCCCACAGCGCCGGCACGGGGCCCAGCAGCGGCAATCGGTCGTCGCTTTGCTGGCGCCAGGCCACGCGGCCGGCCAAGGGCGCGGTGCCCCCGCCAGCGACCCAGCCGGTCAGCCGGGCCAGCGTGGCCAAGTTGTGAGCATGGTCGGCCGGCCGCAAGCCTTCGTCGTGGTCGGTGGCGCTGTCTCGGCCCTCGGGCTGCGCGCTGGCGCCGCACAGCAGGCGACCGTCGGCCAGCGTCAGCGCGTAACCGGTATCGGCCAAGGGCAGTGGCAGCCCAGGCAGGCCTGGCGTGGTCGCCGCCAGCACGGTGATCTGGCCGCGCACGCGGTGCAGGTGGTGGATGGCGCTGCGGGGCAACGCCGTGCCGTCGACCAACACCGCGCCGGCAGCCAACGCTGCGCTGCCGGCCAGCGCCGTGCCTTCGACCAAAGCCGTGCCATCGGACAACGCCGTGCCGGCGGCCGCCGCTGGGCCGGCGAGCAGGCGGCCGATGTCGGCGGCGTTGCACAGCACCACGGCGTCGACCGTGGCCAGCCACCGGCCGTCGGCGCCTTGCAACTGCCAGCCAGTGCCGTGCGGCAGCAACGTTTGCACGGCGGTGTCAAAACGCGTTGAGATGCCGGGTGCCGCCAACCAGTGGGCGCACAAGTCCGCCGGGGCCACCCAGCCGCCACCGGGGTAGAACCAGGCCGCACTGCCGCCGCGCAGCGCGGCCGGCCACGCCTGCACGTAGTCGGGCGGCAAGCCCAGGCGGTCGAGCAAGGCCTGCATGGCCGGCAAACCCTGGGCTTGTTCACCGCGCAGCAGGCCGGCCACGGCACCGTCGACGAGGCCGCTGTCGACCAGCGGACGCAGCACCTGCTCGGTCCGCAGGGCGGCGCTGCGCAGCCAGCGTGCATGCGGCCCGTCGTGGCCGTGCACGATGCCGTGGAACAGCCCGCCGGGATTGCCCGAGGTCTCGCGCGCCGGGCCGTCGCGGCGGTCGAACACCTGCACGACCAGGCCCTGCGCGGCCAACGCGCGGGCCACCGCCGCCCCGGCCAGGCCGGCGCCGACGACTGCCACCGTCTTGACCCCGGCCAGGGCTTGCCGGCCAGGTGGCGCAGGCGGCATGAAACGCGGTGCAAAAACGGCCGCTGTGAACGCTGCCCGGTCGGTCGTGCCGGGCAGCGTTTGCAGGGTGAAGCCGGCGGCGGCCAGCGCCTCCGGCAACGCCGCGGCAGCCAGTCCGTCCGGCAGCGCGGCGGCGTGTTTCCCGTTCTGCAGCGCAGCGGCACTGCTGCGGGCGGCCAGCGTGGCGCCCGGTGCGGCCAGTCGCGGCAGGCGGCGCAGGCGCCGCGCATCCCACGCCGCTTGGCTGGGCTCGGCGGCCGGGCCGTCGAGGTAGAAAGCGTCGACCGAGGCCACCCATTCGGGCAGCACCGCTGTGATGTCGCCCAGCGCCAGCAGCAGGCGCAAGCGGCCGCCGGCCAGGTCGACCACATGCAGATCGGGGGTGAGCGGCGGCCACTGCGCCGCCAGCATGGTGGCCAGCGCCGCCAGCGGCGTGGCCGCATGCCAGCCGGCCAGCTGGTCGCGGCGGGGCGGGCGCGGCTCGATCGCCAAGTAAAACAGCCGGTCACAGCGGCGCGCGTCTTGCTGCCAGGCCGCCCAGGTGGCGAGGAACTTGTGGCCGCCGCCAAAACGGGTGTCCAGCACGGTGAAGCGGTCGCGGCCGGCCCAGCGTGCGGGCAGCTGGTTGCCGGCCAGGAACACCTGACTGGCCTGCTCCAGCGTATCGGAAGTTGCCGGCCATTCGGTGTTGGCGCCGCGGACGACGGCAGCAGCGGTGGCAGTAGTGCCAGCACCTGCAGCACCCACAGCACCACCCGCAGCACCATCCGCGTTGGTGCCGGCTGGCCGCAGCGGCCCCCAGCTCACGCGGTGTCGCCGGCGGCCCGCCGTGCCAGCCAGCGCAGCAGCGCCGGGCTGGCCTCGGCCAAGCCGCGGTAGGCCAACACTGCAGCGCTCATTGACGCCAGCGCGTCATGCACCCGCGCCGCCTGGGCTGGGGTTTCGAAGGCCTGCGCCAGGGGCGTCACCTGAACCAGGATGGTGAACACAGCCTGCCGCGCTGCGCCGGCCTCGGCCGGCACGGGGATGAAGGTCTGGCGCTCGGTCCGCCACCAGGTCTGCGCGGCCAGCTGCTCGTCATCCAGGCCGGGCGCCCAGCGCGCCGGGTCGACCCGCTGCGGGTGGCCGTGCAGGCGCGGGTGGGCGGTCAAGGTCCAGACGAAGCGTTGCCATTTTTCGGTCCCGGTGACCAGCGTCATCAGTGGCGCTGCGGCGCCGACGATCAAGCGGTTGTCGGCCACCGGCGCGTGGACCTCGGCAAAGCTGCGGCCGATCTTCAACTCGGGCGCCCACATCGACGGCAGCGCCACCGCCAGCCAGGGCAGCGTGCCGGTGGTGGCGTCCAGCACCGCGAAGTCCTCGGCAAAGGCCAGGCTCAGCAGTGCGCTGCGGCGCCAGTGGCGTGGCATCTCGTGCAGCAGGCTGCCGATCTCGGGCCAGCTGCTGCCGATGTCGTGCGGCTGGTCGTCGCCGTCCAGCGCCCAGCCCAGCCAGGGCGCACGCCAGTTGTCGCCGTCGATCTGCAGCGCCTGCGGGTGCTCGGCCACGGCCTGGGCGGCCAGCGCCCGCAGCGCCGGGCCGGCGTCAAAGCCGGCTGTGCTGAGCAGCGCCTGGTCGCGAAAGGCCCCCAGCACCGCCAGCTTCTCGCGCAGGTGGCGGGCCACGCCGCGGTTCGGCACCACCGCCGGCGTCAGCTGCAGCGCGCCCGCTGCCAGCCGGCGCAGCCCGGGCTGCATGCGGTGTGGCAGCTGCACGCCAGCGTCAAAATCAAAACTCATGGCGACGAAGGTATCACTGCGCGGCGGCCACGAAAAAGGGCACCGAGGTGCCCTGTCGTCCAGCCGCTTGGGCGCCCGTCTGGCCCCGTTGTGCCGCCGCTGTGCCGCCGCGCTGGCGCCGCTCGGATGTTGATCGGGCGCCGTTTCGGTGCCGTTCAGACCCGCTTGCGGTATTCGTGGGTGCGGGTGTCGATTTCGATCATGTCGCCCTGGGCGACGAAGATCGGCACCGGAATATCGAAGCCGGTGGAGATCTTGGCCGGCTTGAGCACCTTGCCCGAGGTGTCGCCCTTGACGGCCGGCTCGGTCCAGGTGACTTCGCGCACCAGCGAGGTCGGCAGTTCGACCGAGATGGCCTTGCCGTCGTAGAAAACCACCTCGACCGGCATCGCGTCTTCGAGGTAGTTGATCGCGTCGCCCATGTTTTCGGACTCGACCTCGAACTGGTTGTAATCGCTGTCCATGAACACATACATCGGGTCGGCGAAGTAGGTGTAGGCGCAGTCTTTCTTGTCCAGGATGATCTGGTCCATCTTGTCGTCGGCCTTGAACACGGTCTCGGTGGCCTGGTTGTTCAGCAGGCTCTTGAGCTTCATGCGCACGGTGGCGGCGTTGCGGCCGCCGCGCGAGTATTCGGTCTTCAGCACGACCCACGGGTCCTTGCCCTGCATGATGACGTTGCCGGCGCGGATTTCTTGAGCGATTTTCATGGGGGGTTCCCGAATCAGGAGCACTCCGGGCCGTGGCACAGGCCAGGCCTAGCCAGGCCCGGTCATCGGGCCTGGCCCTGCTGGGCGCATGGCGTCAGCGGAGCAAAGCCCGCGATTTTAGCCGGGTTTCGGGCCGGCCCGCAGGCTTTGCTTGGCCGCCACAAAGGTTTGCAGCTGATCGCAAAGGCTGGGCTGGGCCAGCAGCCGCTGCCGCCAGCGAGCATGACCGGTCGCCCAGGGCTGGGCGTCGGGCAGCCGGAAATCGCCACCGACGGCCTGGTTGAAACCCAGGAAGGCGCGTCGCGTGGCGGCTGCCAGAGCAGGTGGCCAGCCGGCCAGGTAGCGCGCCAGAAAGGCTTCCAGCTTGGCCAGGTGCGCCTCGTCATGCTGTGGGTAGACCTGCCACAGCAGGGGCTGGCGGCTGCACAACTGCGCCCGCACGAAGGAGTCCTCGCCGCGCACGATGTTCAAGTCGGCGCTGGCCAGCAGCCGGTCGAAATCGGCCTGAGGCAGGCAGGGCAGCTCGACGGCCCGCAGGCCCGCCGGCAAGGCCAGGCCGGCCAACTGCGCCCGCACCGGGCCGGGCGGCACCCGCAGCAGGGTGGGCCGGTTGGCCAGCGCGGCCAGCAACGCGGGCAGG
>JAYVDE010000218.1:0-6252 GCA_043749575.1 Burkholderiaceae bacterium
GGCCTTGCTGCGCCGCCGCTGATCGGGTGAGCACGGCGGCCAGGATGCGGCGTACTTCGCGCTGCAGGTCGGCCGCGGGCAAGGGTTCGGCCGGCGGCAGGGTGACCGGGCTGCCCGCTGGCGGAATAGCCCAAGTAGACAGTCTGGCCAGCAGTGCGGCATGGCCGTCGGCCTGCACCGCCACGGTCTCCACCACCGGGCAGCCCAGCGCATCGGCCAGGCCGGCAATGTCGATGTGCAGGCCGCGGCTGCGCGCCAGATCGGCCATGTTCAGCGCCACCAGCATCGGCCGGCCCAGCCGCTTGCATTCGAGCACCAGGCGCAGGTTCTGCGACAGGTTGGTGGCATCGACCACCAGCACCAGCGCGTCGGGCACGTCCTCGCCGGCGCGGCGGCCTTCGATCACCTCCAGCGTCACCTGCTCGTCGGGGGACGCCGGCTGCAGGCTGTAGGTGCCGGGCAGGTCGATCACCGCCATGCTGCGGCCGTCGGGCAGCCGGGCCTGGCCGAGCTTGCGCTCGACGGTGACGCCAGCGTAGTTGGCCACCTTCTGCCGGGCGCCGGTGAGCAGGTTGAACAGCGCCGTCTTGCCGCAATTGGGGTTGCCGACCAGGGCCACGCTGCGCAGCAGCCCAGGCTGGGCAAGCAGGGTGGCGGTGTTCATCGTGCGGCGGCGCGCCAGATCAATCGGCGGCCGGCCGGCTGACGGCAATGCAGCGCGCCTCGGCCAGGCGCAGCGCGAACATCGTGTCGCCCACCAGCACCGCCAGCGGCTCGCGCCCACCTGGCCCGCGGTGCAGCACCTGAACCGGCTCGCCCGGCAAAAAGCCCAGTTCGCCCAGCCGCCGCAGATGCGCCTCGCCCAGCGCAAGGCCATTGGCGCATACCGACACCACGGTGGCGGGGGCGCCGTCAGGCAGATCGGCCAGCAAGCTGTTCATGATGGGTAGGCACTCTTGAATCTAAATGAGATTGTCTCTCATTTCGATCTCTGGGGTGGCCGCGGCTGGCTGGCTTGCTGGTTGGTTGGTTGGTTGGTTGGTTGGATGGCTTTGCGCGGTATCAAACCGGTGGCGCGGCACCGGGCCGGTGGCGCCGCCGGGCGCCATGCCAGCAGCCGGCCCCGACCAGCAGCGTGCCGCAACCGGCATGCGCCCAGCCCAGCGCCGGTCGCAGCGCCTCGGACACCAGGTAGTACAGCGCGTAGCCGCTCAACACCGCCAGCGCGGCACTGGCACAGATCAGCAGGCCGCTGCGTCGCTGCGCCGCATGGCGCGGCCGATGCGCCTGGCGCCAGGCCACCGGGATGTGGTGGCCGCTCATCAGCCCGCTGGCAAACAGCGCCGCGAAGGCCGCCGCGCCGTGCAGCCGCATCAGCCAGGGCTCGGCGGGGTGGGGCAGTTCGCCGTTGCCGCCCGCCAGGCCGTAGTGCAGCGCCAGCCAGCCGGCGCCCGAGATCACCAGCAGCGTGGCGACCAGCGTCAGGCCCTGGCGCTGCCAGGGGCTGGGACGAAGGCTGTGGCGGTGCATGGTCTGCGCTCAGTGCAGCCAGGCGCGCGCGCCGAGACGGGCCAGCAAGGGGTGATCGGCATCGCCGCTGAGCGCGACGATCTTGGTCAGCGCGTCGGCCCACAGACAGCGCGGTGCCGCGACGCTGACATGGGTCGGCGGGGTGGCGACCCGTGGTGCACCGGGCGGTGCGGGCGCATGCAGGCGGCTGCGGCTGCCGGCGTCATAGTGGCTGGTGGCGAAGGCGCCGTCGGCCAGGCTGCCGATGGTGTGCACGCCGCCGTGCTGCTCGTCACGCAGTTGCAGCGCCAGCGTGGCGCTGCCGAAGACGCGCAGGTCGCCGCCGGCGTTGACCCAGCCGGCCGCACAACCGGCCCGGCGCAACGCCCGTACCGCGTCGTCCACCGCCAAGCCCTTGGCGATGCCGCCCAGGTCGAGTTGCACGCCGCAGCTCAGCTTGTACAAGCGTGCACCCTGGCAGCGCCAGCCCGCCGGCGCACTGCCCAGGCTGATGTCGAACAAGCCGCCGCTGGCCTGGCGCAGCGCCTGGGCTGCCCGCAGCGCACGCGCGCCGGCCGGCCGCAGCAGCAGGCTGGCATCGACCGGCAAGCGGGCAAAGCGAGCGAGGTCGCTGTCGTCGTCGAAGCGCGACAGCGCCTGCTGCAATACGCTGATGGCGTCGAAGCCGGCCGCCAGGGCAGCGGCCGGGTCGCGCGTGTCGGCCGGCACGCCGAGTTCGACCAGCGTGCCCAGCAGCGGGCGGGCCCGGCGCAGCCAGCCTGCCGCAGCGTCTGCGGCTGCAGCGCCGTTCACGGCAGTGCGCCGCTGCGGCGCGCCAGGTCGACCACGGCGACGATGCGCCGCACGCCGTCGGTGACATGTTGGCAGCTGAGTGTGGCGCCGCTGATGTTGGCGATGTCCTCGCCGACCCGCAGCGGCGCGGCCACGCCCTTGCCGACAAACTGCCGGCGCCAGGCGGGCAGGCGGATTTCATGGCCGTGGCTCTCGCGGTAGGCCAGGATCTCCACCTGCTGCACGCGGCCGTCGAGGCCCAGGCCGACCGCGTAGCTGATCAGCTCGAACTTGCCCACCACCGCGTCGACCACCAGCAGGCCCAGCAGGCTGCTGCCGTGCCAGGCCAGTCGCACCGGCCAGCGCGCCGATCGAGCCGGCACGCCAGAGGCGGCCAGTTTCTGCAACTGCGCCGCATCGAGCGACAGCTCGCGCTGTTCGAAGCGGTCGGCGTCGGGAAACATCGAGGCCGCCGCCTGCTCGGCACTGAGGTAGTCGACCGCGAAGGCCCCGGCCGGCAGCACGGCCAGCAGGCTGGCGGTGATCAGCAGCCGCACGGTCAGAAGCTCCAACCGATGCCGAGGTCGAAGCGGTCGGCGTCGTGGTCCTGCTTGAAGCGCTGCAGGTCGGCCTTCAGCACGATGCCCGGCGTCAGCTGGAAGTTGGCGCCCAGCGTCACGACCCGCTCGGCGGGTCGGGCCGACGGTGTCAGGCCGGGGCCGAGGTCGGCATAGCGGCTGGCGGTGTTGAACTGCTCCCAGCGCACGAAGGGTGCCAGCTGGTAGCTGCCGCGCTGCCACAGCCGGTAGGCGGCCTGCACGTAGGCGCCGGCTAAGGACGCTGGAATCAGCGTGGGGCTGCCGACCAGCGGTGCGTTCAGCGCCGCGGTGTTGCTGATGCTGGCGCGGCTGTAGAGCGCACTCAAGTCCCAGCGCTCGGGTGTCCAGCGGGCGTGCAGGTCCCACAGCGTGACGCGCGATGAGCTCGGCGTCTGGCCCTGCGAGGCGCCGCCGCTGAACACGCCGCCGCCCACCAGCAGCCCCGGCACGCCGCGCCAGTTGAGCGCGCCGAACAGCGACAAGTCGCGGGCGCGGGCCAGCGCCAGCTCCTGGTGGATTGAGCCCAACGGCGACGCCAGGCCCTCGGTGCTTTTGGCGTCCCACTTGTTGAGGTCGAAACCGGTGCTCACGCCGCCCTGCAAGGTCAAGCCGTTGTCGTAGTTGGCGATCAGCTGCACACCGCCTTCGCGCCAGGTGGTCGGGATGATCCGGGTCTCGACGAAATTGCGCTCGACGCCGTAGAAGGCGGTCGGCTCATGGTTCTCGTTGAGCAAGCCTATCGGCATCAGGAACAGCCCGGCGCGAAGCCCCCAGGTCGGCGTGATCTGGTGTTCGACATAGGCCTGTTCGATGGCCACCTCGCCGCGATCGCCGGCCGAGGCCACCGCATGCTCGACCTCGAGCTCGGCAATAACCTTGGTCTTGTCATCGAAGCGGTGCTGGTAGCCCAGCACGAAGCGCAACAGGTCGGCCTGGGTGTTGCCGGGCGCCTTGCGAGGCCGGTTGTAGTTGATTTCGCCGTAGCTGCTCAACACGGTGGCCGGCTCGGACGGTCGGGTCGGCGCAGCAGCGGCGGCCAGGGCTGGCGCAGCCATTGCCAGCAGCGGCGCCACGGGCGCTGCGACGGGTGCGGTGGCGGTCGATGCGGCGGCCTGCGGCGCGCCGGCGCGCTGTTGCTGCAACGCGCCGAGCTGGGCCTTGAGCTGGGTCAGCTCGTTGGCCATCTGGTCGAGGCGGCGGTTCAGTTCGGCCTCGCTGGCGGTCTGCGCCTGCGCCAGCGGCGCCAGCGACAACAGGGTGGCCACAGCGAGCCGGGCCAGCGGGTAGGGGAGGGGGTGCGCAGATGTCAACGGGATCTCCGGCGAGCAGGTGGGTGGGTGGCGGGGTCGGTTCAGGGGGTGTAGCCGTCGCTGAGCGTGCGCAGGAACGCGATCAGGTCGTCGATCTCGGCATCGTCCAGGGCGGGCAGGTCGCCCGGGCGGCGCTTGTACGGCGCCTCGCGGGTGTTGACGTTGCCGTGCAGGGCGGCAGGCAGGTCATCGAACTTGCGCAGAACGCCGTCGGCGCCGCGGGGGTACCACTTTTCGGGGTGGGTGTCGCGCTGCACGTAGAAGGTCAGCGCTTCCTTGAGCGAGCTGAATCGGCCATTGTGAAAATAGGCGCCGCGCAGGGCCGCGTTGCGCAGCGACGGCACCTTGAAGGCGCCGCACAGGTCGCGGCGCGCGGCAAGGTCACCGGCCGGCCGGGCGCACAAGCCCAGGTCGAAGAAGGCCGGGTCGGCGTTCTGGGCCAATGCCGGGTTGCGCGGCACGCCCAAGTTGTCGTAGCTGAAATCGGTGAACAGCGGGTGGCTGCCGTTGGCGGCCTTGGCCGAGGGGTGGCAGGCAGCGCAGTTGCCCTTGCCCGGCGCGTTGAACAGCGCCAGCCCGCGCTGTTCGGCGACCGCCAGCGTGCTGCGGCCGCGCAGGAATTCGTCGTACTTGCTGCTGAACGGGCCGAAGTCGGTGTCCTCCAGCTGGTACTGCTGCAGGGCCAGTGTCATGCGGGCGAAGGCGTCCTCGGGGCGGTCGAAGATCGCTGCGCCAAAGACCTGCCTGAACTGGTCGGCGTAGTTCGCCCTGGCCAGGCGCCGTACCACCTCGGTGACGCTGCCGTTGGCCATTTCCACGGGGTTCAGGAAGGGGCCGCCGGCCTGGTCGCGCAGGCTGGTGGCGCGACCGTCCCAGAACAAGCCGCCCGTCGGCGTGCCATTGGCGTCGACATGGAAACTGGGGCTGCTGGCCAGGTAGCGAATGCCGGGAGCGTTGCGGCCGCCCGGCTGGTCCAGCGCCGCGCCACCAAGCTGGGCCGCCAGTGCATTCGGCGCGGCATGGCCATGCCCGGGGTCGTGACAGCTGCTACAGGCCTGGCGGCCCGAGGCCGAGAGCGATGCGTCGTTGAAGATCAACTCGCCCAGTGCGGCCTGCGCCGATTTCGTGGCCGAGCCGCTCGTGTCAGCCGTGCCGGCGTCGTTGCCGCCACCACACCCCGCCAGTGCCAGTGTCAGCAGCATGACCACTGCCGCAGTCGTCGCAGTCGTCGCAGCCGGCCAACGGGGGCTTGGGCCTGTGGTCAGCGCGTGCATGGGCAAGATTCCTGGAGGCGTAAAGACGTAATGATAACGATTCGTATTTGTATTTTTGAAATTGGTGACCCGCTGCGTGCGAATGTGTTGTCAGGGCGCCCATGAAAAAAGCCCGGACGTCAGCGCCCGGGCCTTGGTTTGCCCAGCCTCATGCGAGGCTGGCTGCAGCGTCGGATTCAGTGGCCTGAAGCGCCCGAGGCGCCGAGACCGGTCTCCGAGCGCACCTGCTGCGCTTCGAACAGGCCACGTTCCTGGGTGGCCTGCGCGCTGCGGTCGAGCATGCTGAACAACCAGATGCCGACGAAGCCGATGGTCATCGAGAACAGGGCCGGCGAGGTGTAAGGGAACCAGGCCGAGCCCTTGGGGTGGCCCAGCGTTGCTTCCCAGACCGACGGCGACACGACCGTGAGGCCGACCGACGAGATCAGGCCCAGGAAGCCGCCGATCACCGCACCGCGGGTGGTGCAGTCCTTCCACAGCACGCTCATGAACAGCACCGGGAAGTTGGCCGACGCCGCAATCGCGAAGGCCAGCGACACCATGAAGGCAATGTTCTGCTTCTCGAACACGATGCCCAGCGTCACAGCCAAGGCACCCAGGCAGAGCGTGGTGATGCGCGAGACCTTGAGTTCGGCCTTGCTGTCGGCGTTGCCGCCCTTGATCAGCGTGGCGTAGATGTCGTGCGAAACCGCCGAGGCACCGCTCAGTGTCAAGCCCGCCACCACCGCCAGGATGGTGGCAAAGGCCACCGCCGAGATGAAGCCGTAG
>JAYVDE010000219.1:0-15702 GCA_043749575.1 Burkholderiaceae bacterium
ACGGCACGCTGCCGTTTGCGGGGAGCGTCGACGCACCGTCTCCGCTGACCCCCGCGCAGCGATTCGGCGCGGTCGACAAGCTGGTGCGTGCGAAGCTGATCGAATGGTCCGTCGTCGACCCGGGCTCCACCAACATCACGCATTACGCCGACATTCCCCAGGGCAAGGAGGGATTCGTCTACGCGAACCCGGAAGCCCACATTCGCTACGGGCTGGCACTGGCGCAGCAGCACGGCGTCACGCCGTCCTACGCCATCTACGAGCCGGGCTTCATGCGTCTGGGTGCGGCACTGCATCGGGCCTACCCGGGCGCCCCGATGCCGATCTACCGCCTGATGTTCTCGCAACACATTGCCTTCGGCTTCCCGCCGACCGATTGGGCGCTAGCTGCCTACCTGCGCCTGCTGGAGATCGAGCAGCCCGGCGCGCCGTGGATGGTCGCCGGCCTCGGGGTCGAGCTCGGCTCGCTGATCGGCGCTGCGGTGGAGCGCGGCGGACACGTGCGCGTGGGCCTGGAGGACGCGCCCATGGGCTGCGAGTTCGACAACCGCAGCCTGGTGCAGCAGGCGCGCAAGCGCATCGCGCAGGCGGGTGGCACGCTGGCGACTGCAGTGCAGGTGCGCGAGCGGCTGCGTCGCGACACCAACGCGACGGTCTGATCCATGAGCCACCCTCCCATTCCCACTCCCGATCCCCGGCACATGAGCCGGGCACTGCTCGACGGTCCCGACCGGGCCGTCGCCCGCTCGATGATGAAAGCGGTCGGTTTCACCGACGCCGACCTGACGCGGCCGCAAGTGGGCGTCGCGCACTGCTGGATCGGCACGATGCCGTGCAACTGGAACCACCGCGAACTCGCGCAGGAGGTCATGGCCGGCATCCGCGCGGCGGGCGGCACGCCGATCGAAGTCAACACCATCGCCATCAACGACGCCATCACCACCGGCTCCGAGGGCATGAAGACCTCGCTGGTCAGCCGCGAAGTCATCGCCGACTCGGTGGAACTGGTGGCCCGCGGTCACATGTTCGACGCCCTGGTGGTGATTGCGGGCTGCGACAAGACCATTCCGGCCATGGCCATGGCGCTCGGCCGGCTCGATATCCCCGGGCTGCTGTTGTACAGCGGCTCCATCCATTCAGGCGCATGCAAGTCCCCCGGCGGCATGTTCGGCGGCCGCAAACTGACCATCCAAGACGTCTACGAGGCCGTCGGCGCTTTCAATGCGGGGCGCATTTCCATCCAGGAGTTCAAGGACGTCGAAGACCACGCCTGCCCCGGCGCCGGCGCCTGCGGCGGCCAGTTCACGGCCAACACCATGGCCACCGCCTGCGAAATGCTCGGCATCTCGCCGCTGGGATTCAACGGCATCCCGGCGCCGGACGCGCCCAAGGCACAGGTGGCGCTGCAGTGCGGCCAACTCGTGATGGACTTGCTGCAGCGCGGCGTCACGCCCCGTTCGCTGGTCACGCGGCAGAGCTTCGAAAACGCGATCGCCGGCGTGATGGCGACCGGCGGTTCGACCAATGCCGTGCTGCACCTGCTGGCCATGGCGCACGAATTCGGTGTCGACCTCAACCTCGACGATTTCGACCGGATTTCGCGTCGCACGCCCGTCCTGGCGGACCTGCGGCCGTGGGGCAGCTACACCGCCGTGGAGATGTATGAAGCCGGCGGCATGGCGGTGGTGGGCAAGCGCCTGGCGCAAGCCGGGCTGCTGCACGGCGACCAGCGCACGGTCACGGGCCTGGCACTGGGCGAGGAAATTGAGCGTGCCGCCGAGCCGGCCGGCCAGGGCGTGATCCGCCCCCTGTCGGACCCGATCAAGCCGCAGGGCGGACTCGGCATCCTGCGCGGCAATCTCGCCCCGGGCGGCTGCGTCATCAAGCTGTCCGGACAGGCCAAGATGGCCCATCGGGGTCCGGCCCGCGTCTACGAGCGTGAGGAAGACGCGTTCCAGGCCATCAAGGACGGAACGATCCGCCCCAACGACGTGCTGGTGCTGCGCTACGAGGGCCCGAAGGGCGGTCCCGGCATGCGCGAAATGCAGCTGGTCACCGGCGCCCTGCAGGGCTCGGGCCTGGGCGAAACCGTCGCCCTGATCACGGATGGCCGCTTCTCGGGCGCCACGCGCGGCTTCGTGATCGGCCACATCGTTCCAGAAGCCGCCGACGGCGGCCCGATCGCGGTGCTGCAGGACGGCGACATGCTGGTGATCGATGTCGCGGCGCGCCGCCTCGATGTCGAGCTCGCGCCCGAAGTCCTGCAGTCGCGGCTGTCGGCATGGCGGCCTGTGCCCTCGCGCGCCGCCAGTGGCGTGCTCGCCAAATACGCCCGCCTGGTATCGGATGCCTCACACGGCGCCATCACCACCGAACTGGCTCCCGGCACCGCAGTCTGATGGTCGCGTTGAACGGCGGATAGCTGGGCGTCCTCGGATTTTTCCAAACTGGGAACTCCGGGCTGCTAGGAGCCTGTCGGACTTGGGGATCGTCGGCTGCGAAACGACCTCAGCGGTCCATTTTTCACCGGCCTTTTGTCCCATAGTTTGGCTATGGGCCGGCAAATCCGGCAAAAACTGTTCTCGCTGGGGCCGTTTCTCGCTATCGACGCCCCAAGTCCGACAGGCTCCTAGAGGTGCAGAACCTGCGCACCTTGTTCGACACCGAACGCGGGCTGTTCAAGGCGGTGGATGGCATCAGTTTTTCAGTCGGCCGGGCGCGCTCGGTCGGCCTGGTGGGCGAATCGGGCTGCGGCAAGAGCGTGACCTCGCTGTCACTGATGGGCCTGGTGCCCTCGCCGCCCGGCCGGGTCAGTGCCGACCGGCTGGTCTTCGAAGGCCGCGACGTGCTGGGCTTGCCCGCCAACGAGCGCCGATTGCTGCGTGGTGGCCGCATGGCGATGGTCCTCGAGGAGCCGATGACCTCACTGAACCCGGTGCACCGCATCGGCCGCCAGATCGTCGAGGCGATCCAGGCGCATTCGGATATGTCCAATGAAGCCGCCCGGGCGCGCGCGATCGAGGTGCTGGAGCTGGTGCGCATCCCGTCGCCGACGCAGCGGTTCGACGACTTTCCACACCAGCTGTCGGGTGGCATGCGCCAGCGGGTGATGATCGCGATGGCCTTGTCCTGCGAACCCTCGTTGCTGATTGCCGACGAACCGACCACCGCGCTGGACGTGACGATCCAGGCCCAGATCCTCGACCTGCTGCGCGACCTGCAGCAACGCCTGGGCATGGCGATCCTGATCATCACCCACGACCTGGGCGTGATCGCCGAGTTGGTCGACGAGGTGATCGTGATGTATGCCGGCCAGGTGGTCGAGCGTGCGCCGGTGCAGGCGCTGTTCGACGACCCCCAGCATCCCTACACGATCGGCCTGCTGGGCTCGATCCCGCGGCTGGACGTGCAACGCCAGCGGCTGGCCACCATCGAGGGCAGCGTGCCCAGCCCGGCCAATCAGCCCGCCGGTTGTCGTTTTGCGCCGCGCTGCCCGTTTTCAGACCCCCGCTGCCACGCCGAGGCGCCGCCGCTGCACAGGCTGGGCCCGGCGCATCTGGCGGCATGCTGGAAAGCGCCGGTGGAACAGTGCCTGCCCGCCGCCACGGCGCTGGCAAGCGGGCGAACAGTGGCCACGACATGAACGGTCACGAGATGAACGTTGGCGGGATGAACGGCCACGGCATGACCGGCCACGAAACGAGCGGTGGCGACATCGGCGAAGACCCCCTGCTGAGCGTTCACGGCCTGGTCAAGCATTTCCCGGTCAAGCGCGGGGTGGTGATCAGCCGCACCGCAGGCCAGGTGCGCGCGGTGGACGACATCAGCTTCGACATCGCGTGCAGCGAAACACTGGCGCTGGTCGGTGAATCGGGCTGCGGCAAGTCGACCACCGGCCGGTTGATCCTGCGCCTGTTGGCGCCCACCGGCGGCTCGGTGCGCTTCAAGGGCCAGGAGATCGCCCACCTGCCCGACGAACAGTTGCGCCGGCTGCGCCGTCACCTGCAGATCATCTTCCAGGACCCCTACGCCTCGCTGAACCCGCGCATGACGATAGGCGACATCCTGGCCGAACCGATGGCGGTGCACGGCATCGGCAGTGCGGCCGACCGGGCCGACCGGGTGCGTGACCTGCTGGCGGTGGTCGGCCTGCTGCCCGAGCATGCCCGCCGCTACCCGCACCAGTTTTCAGGCGGGCAGCGCCAGCGGGTGGGGATCGCCCGGGCCTTGGCGGTGCAACCCGACCTGATCGTTTGCGACGAGGCGGTGTCGGCGCTGGACGTGTCGATCCAGGCGCAGGGGGTCAAGCTGCTGCAAGACTTGCAAAAGCGCTTTGGCCTGTCCTACTTGTTCATCGCGCACGACCTGGCGGTGGTCAAGCACATTGCGCATCGGGTGGCGGTGATGTACCTCGGCAAGCTGGTCGAAGTCGCCGACAAGCCCCGTTTGTACGCGCGGCCCCTGCATCCCTACACGCAGGCCTTGCGGTCGGCCATTCCGCGCCCGCAACCGGGCCTGCAGCGCCAGAGCATCCTGTTGCCGGGCGACGTGCCCAGCGCGATGAACCCGCCGGCGGGCTGCCGATTCCACACCCGCTGCGTGCACGCCCAAGACCGTTGCCGAACCGAAGAACCGGTGCTGCGCCACGCCGCGCCTGGTATCGCGTGGCTTGCCACTTTTCCGAGACATTGCCGCGCCCCGCAGAGCCGGTGGCCGCGCCCGGCAAGGTCGAGAAGCTGTTTGCGGTGCGACTGGCCGCCTACGAGGCCGCGCGGCAAGGCGCTGCGCCAGCGGCCGTCTGAAGCCGCTGCCAGCGGACTGGCACTGAAGCGACTTTGGCGCCCGCCTGAGCAGCGCCGAGGCCTGCAGCGCAGACCTCGGCACCGCTGGCGATGCGGCGCCGCCCAACCCGGGCTTGCCCGGGCAACGGGCTGTTACGGGTTCGCGGCGCGGTATTCCGCGCGCTTGGCCTGGTGGGCCGCAAGCCGCTCGGCAGCGCCGGCCACGCCGTGCTTTTCATCGCGCAAGGCGCGCTTGACGCGGTCGCGCAGGACGTGGAGTTTGGTTCGGTGCTTGTGGGCGGCAATGGCATTGGACATGGGAGAAGCTTTCGCTCGTGGATGGAGGGCACGGTATACACGTGAATGGCCCGGCTGTCTGTGACTCATCGCAGGGCGGGGTCAAGGGCGCGGCTCAGGGAGCGGCCAATACCGCCTTGCCGTCGCCCACCCGACAGCCGCTTGACCGCCTGTCAAAGCACCGTCAAGGCCCCGCCGTCCGCCCGTTCGCCCGTTCACCCGTCCGCCCACCGACCCACCGACCACCTACCGCCCATGCCCGACTGCCTGTCTCCTGCCCTGACCAGCCTGCGCGACCGCGTGGCCAGCCTCGCCTGCCACGACCTAGCACCCCTGCGCGACGACGAGCGGCTGGACCCGGCCGGCCGCGCCGCCCAGGTGCGCGCGCTGTCCAAGGCGGCCGGCGTGTTCGGCCTCACGCAAGCTGCCGACACCCCCGAGCTGACGCTGCTGGTCGTCCGCGAAACCCTGGCCCAGCACGGGGTCGGCCACCTGCCCGGCCTGTTCGGCGCCGAGGCGGGGCTGCTCGACGGCGTCGCCGAGCCGCTGCGCAGCAGCCATCTGCTGCCGTTGCTGGCTGGCAACAAACGCAGCGGCTTCGCCTTCACCGAGCCGGCTGGCGCGGCACGCCCGACCTGGGCCGAGGTCGATGGCGACCAGTTGATCGTCAGCGGCCGCAAGTCCTACGTCACCGGTGGCGCCGACGCCGACTTCCTCACCGTGCTGGTCGAGATCGACGGCCAGGGGCCGGCGATGGTGGTGGTCGACACCGACCTGCCCGGCGTCACGCTGGAGCGGCGCTTCAGCTCGCTGGACGGCAGCCACCACGCGGCCTTCAGCTTCGACCGGGTGCGACTGCCGCGCCACCATGCCCTCGGCGCGCCCGGCGACGGCCGCAGCCGGGCGCTGGCCAAGATCAGCGCGATGCGGCGCACGATTGCCGCCGACGCCGTGGGCACGGCGGCCTGGACCATCGACCTGGTGGCCGCCGACCTGCTGCGCGAGCGCCGCGGCGGTGCGCGTGCGGCCAGCGAGCGCATCCGCCTGCGTTATGGCGACATGCGCATCCAGGCCTACGCGGCGCGGGCCACCGTCTACCGCACCGCCCGGCTGGCCGACGCCGGGCAAGATGCGGTCAACGAAAGCATCGCCGCCAAGGTGTTTGCCACCGAGGTGGCCAACCAGCTGGTCGACATGGCGGTGCAGCTGGTCGGCGGCGAGGCCTTGGTGGTCGGCCACCCGCTGGAGCACACGCTGCGCCGCCTGCGCACGCTGCGCCTGGCCGAGGGTGAGACCGACACGCTGCGGGTCAACCTGGCCCGCGGCCACCTCGACCTGGGCAAAGGCCGGCTTTGACGCGGCCGGTCCCGCCGGTGGCCAGGCCGGCCGCCGGTGAGCGGCGGCTGCGCGGCCGTTGTCGTCACGTTCGAGGGCGTTGTCGGTGCCTCCGGTGACCAAGGCGTCGCACTTCGCAAGCTGGACGCACGTAGAGATGCGGATTGCAGGGATGCGAGCGCAGCGATAATCTGTCACGGTCGACGAGAAGACGACACGACAACTTCCTTCCTCAATGATGTCGCTGACGGCACTAGCCCGATCCCTTCGCTCGCCTGCGCTCGATTGCGTCAGCTGGGCACACGCCCACAACTACGAATTTGAGACGCGACTGACGGGCCGCCGTCGGCAAGCCTACGAGAGCTATTGCGCCGGCCAGAGCGTTTCCGACCAGACCAGTTGGTCCAAGGCCCATAAGGACTTTGTCGAAGCGCAGATCAAAGGGCGCAAGCCCTTCGTTCCAGATACCTTCGTCGGCATCAACGCCGACGCCCAAACCGACGCTATCGCCGATGACTTGCTCATCTTGCGGGTTGAAGACCTGCGTCGGCCGCTGACCGACCAGAAGCTAGAACTGACCGACCTGCGTGATTTGCAGGACATCGCCCGCGGCCGTCTTCAAAGAAAGAACGTCACCCCGGTTCGGGCTGAGGCGCGGCTGGAGGAGTTTCTCGACAACTGGAACGGTCGGCGCGACTTCCGCCCTGCCTTCGCTGCTTTTGAGCATGAACTGGGTTCGGCCGACGATTTGGCGACCGGTGATTGGCCCCATTTGTTGCGGAATCGTTTGGGGCTCGCCCATTACGACGGTACCGAACGGGTTCCCGTGGCCCTGATGGGTATCAAGCCGGCGGAAGTGAGGTCCGCAGCCGCTCGGCACGTGGCCGCCTCGTTCGCCCGACCGACGGTGCTGGATGGCACGTTCAACCCATACTTCTTCCCGACTCCGGCGGATTTCCGATTCGGCGCCACACTTGACCTCAATCCCGGCGCTGCCTGCACTTTCACCAGTGAGATCTTGCACTTCCCCGTGGATTACCTGCCGAGGCACCTGATCGCGTTGGGTGAAATTAGCGTCTCTCTGCCCCCGCATTGCCTGCGCGCACTGCGTGACCGGCACTTGAAGGGACTCCAAGCCGAGCCTGGGGGTGCCGGCTTCGGCGAGCTCATCGGGTCGGCCGATTGCCTCAGGGGCCCACCGTGCCGCTGAATCCCATTCCCGCCTGGCTCGTCGCGCTGGAGCGCGACCCCGATGCCGCAGTGGCGGATCTGTTTGCCGGCCGCTGCGATAGAGGCCAGTTCTCGCGTCTCGACGATGCGGAGTTCCTCGCCCGTGCCTTGGCAGAGCCCGGCGCCGACCCAGCATCGCGTGATCGCGTCGATCAGGGGTTGAGCCATTGGCTCGCGGCCTGCCAGGCCGCCGACGCAGCCCTGCGCCATAGCATTGGCGTGCAAGCCCACCTTTATCGCCTGAACGAGGCGTTGGCCGCCATCGTCGTGCTCAAGCTTCCGCGCAGTGCCCACCAGCTGCGCGACATGCACTTCGCCTACCGGCGCTGGCTGAGCCAGTACGACTACGGTTACGGCGACGGCCCCTACGCCGGCTACTGGAGAGCGCTTGCCGCTACTCAGGTGGATCGGCGCTTCCAGAAACAGTGGCACGACTTCGTCGTGCGTGCCGAAGAGCACTACCCGAGCTACGCCCTGCACATCGGTCTGACCGGTCTGCGTGGCCTCGACCTGCCTTCCGACCAACGCCTGCTGCGGCTGCTCAATGCCCTGCTGCGCCGGGCCTGGCGGATCGGTACGGAAGCTGCGGCGGCCGAATTCGCTAAACGCCTGGGCGCCGTGGCGGCGGACATGCCGATGGCCAACGACGGCTGGCGCGGCCGGGTGTTGCGGCTGCTGGAAAGCATCGAAGCGGAAGAACGGGCGCATCAACACTCGCTGACCCGCCTGCAGGCCTTTCAGCAAGTGCTCACCCTGGCGCTGAAGCCATGGATCGGCGACATCGGCTTGGGCCGGGCGACGGCGCTGTCGATCGGCGTTCCCGACTTGCCCACGTTCGAGGAACGCTTACACATCGCCCAGGAACTGCGCGAGCACCATCCCATCGCCATCAAGCATGCGCTGGACTTGTTCGAGCGACACCGCGCCTATGCCGAAGCCAGCGGCGACGCCTATTTCTTCGTCCGAACGCTGTGCAACCTGGGGCACCGCCTGTTGCAGCAACCCGCCGTGGACGGTCGCACGCTGTACGACTTGCGCGCTCTGCTGTGGCACGCCTTGGTTTGGGAGCCCATCAATCCCTACCCATGGAGCTTCTGGGCCGAACTCGAACAGGCAGAAGGCCGCGAAGATGTGGCCGAGGCGGTGCTGTGGGAGGCGGTGCGGCGCTTCCCTGAGAACGAACCCAGCCGGGTGGAACTGGCCCTGCTGCTGCAACGCCGCAACGAGGGCGAACGCACGCCCGCGTTGCTCGCGGAAGCCGAACAACTGCTGCGCGAGGCCGTGACCGGGAACCCAGACCATGCACCCAGCCGGGGGGAACTGGCCCTGCTGCTGCAACGCCGCCACGAGCGCGAACAAACACCCGAATTGCTAGCGGAAGCCGAACAACTGCTGCGCAATATGGTGGAGAAGCAGCCGCGAGATCTTCACGCCCGCAGCGCACTGGCCCGGTTGCTGGCCCGCAACGGACGGGCGGCAGAAGGACGTGAGCTTTTAGTCCAGGGGCTGGCCGGACGGGAAGACCCGGTGTGGCGGCGGATGATGGGGAGCATCGACGAGGGCAAGCCGTTGCCCCTTCCAACACCCAAGGTGAAGTCATCCAAGTTCACCCGCGCGGTCGCCGATCATCCTCAGGCGGAGGAGCTGCAACATCTGCAAGCCAATGCAGCGGCTGCGCGCTTTGCCTACGCGCTCGAGCGTGGCGAGGCGGGCGATTCGGCTGAACTGTCCAGCAACGCCGATCTGGCCCGCTTCTACTGCGGCTGGTTCGGCCTGGAACCGCCGGTTGTTGAGCAAGATGGCGTGCGCCCGCCCTACGGCCTGGCCGCCCTGGCCGCTCTCGCCGACCCAGCGCACTGGAGACGACTGGAGCGTGACTACCCAGCCAACGCCCGCGACACGCTGTTGCTCAAGCGCTATGCAGGCGTCGCACTTTCGAAAGAGGAGTTGGCCGAGTTGAAGGCTTGGCTGGAACTGGCCGGCGCGGCTCGCGCGCCGGAGGTAGAAGCCGACCAGCCCGACGAGAGCGACGAAGGGTCACCGCCCACCACTGGCAAGCCCGATTCCTACGACCAATTCCTGCGGCGTCGGCTGCGCGCCACTTGTTTCCTCGCGGCCAGCACAACCGGTGCGCCGGCCACCGCTGATCGCAGCGGCGACATTGATCGGCTGATCGAGAAGCACCTCGCCCGCAGCATCGACGCCGATATCGCGCCCATCCCACTGGCGGCCTGAGGCGCTGCGACCGCGAACTGGCAACCGAGCCGGCCGAAGCGTCGCTCATGGCCGGTAGATGGCGTACATCGCCCGGCCACGGCCGGCTGCCTCAGTCCTGAGCTGCCACTCAAGTCAATGGAAGCGAAGACCGCTCCTGGCCGTGACCGTGCGTTGGCAAGCTGCCAGCGAATGGCCGCTGCCACGGCATGGCGGTCGCAGCGCCTGCCCGGTCGAGCCGCTGCACCGCTTGGACAGCGCGTGTCTTGTCGTCGGGCGGCCTGAAAACCTGTTCTCTGAACTTCGTGGCCAGCCGCGCCGGCGACACGGTGCGTAGTCCAGCTGGGTACTCCAGCTGCGCAGCTGAGGTGTACCGCGGGTGACGTGGCTGGGCGCCGTGCTGTGAAAAAATAAGGCCGGTCTATTTGACCGCCGCCTTCCTCCCGCCCGATCGCCGGGCCGACGTTCCGCTCTCGAAAGGCCATCCCCATGCGCCAAGCCGTCATCGTTTCCTATGCCCGCACCGGCCTGGCCAAGGCCGGCCGCGGTGGCTTCAACAACACCTCGAACATGACGATGCTGGGCCATGCCATCCAGCATGCAGTGCAGCGCTCGGGCGCCGACCCGGCCGAGGTTGAGGACGTGATCGCCGGCTGTGTCGCCGCGTCGGGCAACGTCGCCCGCGCCGCGGCCATGTTGGCCGGTCTGCCGGTCACCACCTCGGGCATGACGATGAACCGCGCCTGCTCGTCGGGGCTCAACGCCATCGCCGCAGCGGCCCACCACATCGTCGAAGAAGGCGCCAGCATCATGGTCGGCGGCGGCGTCGATTCGATCAGCTACCAGGGCGGTGGCGGCGGCGGGCGCGACCCGCGCCTGACCGAGCTGCTGCCAGCGTTCTGGATGCCGATGATCGAGACTGCCGACATCGTGGCCCAGCGCTACGGCCTCAGCCGCGAGTACCAGGACGAGTACTCGCTCGAATCCCAGCGCCGCATGGCCGCCGCGCAAGAGGCCGGCAAGTTCAAGGACGAAATCATCTCGGTCAAGACCCAGATGAAGGTGATCGACAAGCTGACCAAGGCCGAGTCCTTCGTCGACGCTGTGGTCGACCGCGACGAGTGCAACCGCCCCGACACCACGCTGGCCGGCCTGGCCAAGCTGGCGCCGATCAACGGGGCCGACAAGTTCATCACCGCCGGCAATGCCAGCCAGCTGTCCGATGGCGCCGCCGCCGTGGTGCTGATGGAAGCCAAAGAGGCCGAGCGCCGCGGCCTGCAGCCGCTGGGCGCCTTCAAGGGCTGGGCGGTGGCCGGTTGCCAGCCCGACGAGATGGGCATCGGCCCGGTGTTCGCGATCCCAAGATTGCTGCAGCGCCACGGCCTGACCGTCGCCGACATCGACCTCTGGGAGTTGAACGAGGCCTTTGCCAGCCAGTGCCTGTACAGCCGCGACAAACTGGGCATCGACCCGGCGATCTACAACGTCAACGGCGGCTCGATCGCCATCGGCCACCCCTTCGGCATGACCGGCGCCCGGCTGGCCGGCCACGTGCTGATGGAAGGCAAGCGCCGCGGCGCCAAGCATGTGGTGGTGTCGATGTGCATCGGCGGCGGCATGGGCGGCGCCGGGCTGTTCGAGGTGTTCTGAACCCCTGATACCCGCTGTACTGAACCCTGAATACATCCGCCAATGCGCCCGCCAGGGCGCCCGGCAACCAGGAGACGACGATGGCGCGATTGATTGGCAAGGTGGCCGTGATCACCGGGGGCAGCGGCGGTATTGGGCAGGCCACGGCGCAGCGTTTCATCGCCGAAGGCGCCCAGGTGGTGCTGGTCGACCTGGACGCCGAGCGGCTGCGCGCCACGGTGGCCGCGCTGGTGGCCGTCTCCGGCGATGCGCTCAGTGAGGGGGTCAGTGAGGCCGGCAGCGCGGTGGGCAGTGCAGCGGTCAGCATGGTCGCAGCCGATGTCAGCGACGAGGCGCAGATGCGCGGCGTGCTGGACACCACGCTGCAGCGCCACGGCCGCATCGACGTGCTGTTCTGCAACGCCGGCATCGAGGGCCTGGTCGCAGCCATCACCGACATGCCGGTCGAGATGTTCGACCAGGTGATGGCGGTCAACGTGCGGGGGGTGTTTCTGGGCCTCAAGCACGCCCTGCCGCTGATGCAGCGCCAGGGCAGCGGCAGCATCATCATCACCTCGTCGGTGGCGGGCTTCAAGGGCTCCAAGCACCTGGCGCCCTACGCAGCCAGCAAACATGCGGTGGTCGGGCTGATGCGCTCGGCGGTGCTGGAGACCGGCGCCTCGGGCGTGCGCATCAACACCATCCACCCGTCGCCGATCGACACCCGCATGATGCGGGCCATCGAACACGGCCGCGCGCCAGGCGCCGAGGCCGCGGCCAAGCAGGCGATCACCACCCGCATCCCCATCGGCCGCTACGGCACGGCCGACGAGGTGGCGGCCACCGCGCTGTTCCTGGCCAGCGACGACAGCCGCTATTGCACCGGTGGGCGCTACTCGGTGGATGGCGGCATGACGGCGGGCTGAAGCCGGTTCGCCGCTGGCCAAGCCACCGGCAAACAGCCTCTTGGGCTGCCGCGCCATGACGCTGCGGTGCGCCTGGCGCGGGTCAGATGGCCTTGATGCTGTAACCCACGCGCGGAAAATGCAGCACCACGTCGCCCAGAATTTCATCGTGGCGCAACAGCGCGATGTCGTCGCGATCCACCTGCACAAGGCGCCCAAGCACGGCGTCGGTCACGTAATCGTCGGGGCGGATCGCCACCTCGTTGCCAAGCGCCGGCAAGCTGTCATCGGCGATCGAATCAGCCAGCGGCGCGGGCTTGGCTGCTGCCGCGATCGCCAGCGCCGCAGCGGCGCCAAGATCCTGCTGCGTGGCATGACCGATCGCCGCCACCCGCGCCATCCATTCGCAGGTGGCCGGATGGCCGGCAAGTTCAGCTGAACAATCCATCGGCATGGCGCTCAAAAACCACAGGCCGTGATAGACCGCCAGGTCGGCTTGGCCAGGCAGGTCGCCAAGAAGCCAGGGCTCGCCGTGCGCCAACATCTGCTCAACCACGGCAATTCCCGCCCGCACCAGGCCGCGATTGCGCTGCGCCACCACCCCAAGCCGCGCCATCGACGGGCTGGGCTTGCCGCGGAGCAAGGCGCGATCGACATGCAGTTGCGGGTCCACCGTCGCCGCGTTGACGCCCGACACATAGCGCGCGATCGGCCAGAACAGGTCGCGCTCGGCCCAAGACTCGATCGCCGTCACCATGCCGCGCTGGGCGGCGGTCACCAGTGGCGGCGCGGCATAGCGGCGGTCCAGCTCACGGCAGATGGTGCGCGTATCGCAGTACACATCGGCGCCGATCTGCAGCACCGGTATATGCCGGTAACCCCCGGTGAGCGCGATCAGATCGGGCTTGGGCATGACCGAAGGCGCAAGCACCGATTGCCAGCGCAGCCGCTTCAATCCGAACGCCAGGCGAATCTTCTCGGCAAAGGGCGAGAAATCGTAGTGATGCAGGATCGGCGTTGACACTTGCGGCGCGGCTTGGATCATCGCGGGATCAATCAAGCCAGCGCTCGACCAGCCCGCGTTGCACCTTGCCGGACGTGCTGCGTGGAAAGTCGTTTTGGGAAACCACGATGCGGATCTCCTTGGGCATTTTGTACGGGGCCAGGCCGGCGCGGCACAGCTGCAGCAGATCGTCGACCGTGGTGAGCGCCTGATCATGCACGGCCACAAACGCCACCGGCACCTCGCCCCACGCGGCATCGCGGCGCCGCACCACCACCGCTTCGGCAACGCGCGCATCGGCCATCAAAACGCGCTCGATCTCGATCGGATAGATGTTTTCGCCGCCCGACTTGATCAGGTACTTGGAGCGGTCGGCGTAATTGAGTAGCCCGTCCGCGGCCTCGACAAACAGGTCGCCCATGTGGAACCAGCCGCCGCGGAATTCGTGTGCGTTGACCGTCTCCATGTTCCAGTAACCGCTGAAAAGCGTCGGCCCGCGCAGCGCCATCTCGCCGGCCTCGCCTGGGCGCACATCGACATCGTCGGGGCCGACCAAGCGCCAGCGATACAGCGAGTTGTGGGTCTTGGCCAGACGGGCCGGTTCATGGCCGATGGCAAAAAAACCACCGCAGGCGGGCAACATGCCGGTCTCGGTCGAGCCGAAGCTGTTGAGATACGGGGCCCGCAGCAGCCGGGAGGCCTCGCCCACCAGCGCCGCGGGCACCAGGTCGGGCAGCGCGCCGATCATCTTGATGCCCAGAGGCACCACAGCGGTCGCACGCAGCGCTTCGACCAGGCGCTCGATCATGCCGGGAATCAGCACCAGCCACCACTGGCGCTCGGTTGCGATCAGGTGGGTGAGGCGCGCGATATCAGGGCCATCGACCACCATCACCTTGCCGCCGACGCCCAGCACATGCAGCGCGTGATCGAGCGAGACCATGTGGCACAGCGGCGCCCAGGCGACAAAACCGTCGTTCTCTTCCAGCGCGAAATCGATGCGACTCAAATCCATCCGCGCCAGTTGGGCACGGTGACTGATCAGCGCGCCCTTGGGCATGCCGGTGGTGCCGCTGGTGTAGAGAATCACCAGCCCGTCCTCGGGCTGGGCCACCTCTGGCGGTTCGTCCGGCATGGCAGCCGCAAGCCGCGACTCGTAGTCGACGCCCAGCATGATGGTCGCGGCAGAACTGCAGCCTAGCGCTGCATGCGCTTGCTGGAAGCGCGGCGACACCAGCATGACGACAGGCTCGACCAGCGCGACGCAATGCGCCAGTTCGTCGCGCGTCAGGCGCCAGTTGAGCGCGCACAGAATGGCACCCAGCCTCGCGGCGGCGAACACCGCCTCGATGTATTCGCCGCGGTTCTCGGAGAGCATCGTCACCCGCGACCCGCGCACCACGCCCAAGGCCGCCAGGCCATTGGCCAGGCGGTTGACGCGGTGGTCCAGCTCGCAGTAGCTGCGTTGATTCACACCGTCATCGACGGCGATGCGCAGCGGCACGCGACGCGCCTGCGTGCGCAGCAGTTCGCCCACCGTCGCACTGCTGGCGCGGCGAATCAATTGCCCAGTGACCGATTCCACACAATGACACCTTTACGATCAATACAAGAGTGAGCGGACTCTATCGGCTGCGCGGAAGAAACGCGGCCCGCGTCATCAGTCAATTTTTTTCCTGGCTTTCCAGGCCGCCCTGCGCGTGGGCCGAACTCGTCTTTGGCGAACCGCGGCAGATCGGCTGGCGCGGCGGTTTCAGCCCGTGGTGTTGGTCGGCGTGCGCGACAGGCAAGGGCAGCGCGCGCGCACCGCCAGGACGGCGGCCTCGTTCTGAACTTGCGACCGGGACTTGTCGCCTGTCTTGCCTGAACTGGCTGAATTCCTTCGGGATCGACCCCGACAGGGAAGCTCCCAATTGGCGGCAACCGGGCCATAAGCGCCACTTGGGCGCCAACCCCCTGCAGGAGATCCCCATGCACGACAACGAAGCCCACGCCATCGAACCGGTCGATGCGGCGTTCGCCACGCCAGACGGCAGCAGCCGTCGCAGCTTCCTGGCCGCGGCCGCGGCCTCGGCGGCAGGTTCCCTGCTGGTGCTGCCTGCAGGCGCCCAGGCACAAGCGCAGCCGGGTGTCACCGCCACCGAGATCGTGATCGGCAACACCACCTCGCTGTCGGGGCCGGTGTCGGCGCTGGGCACCATCGCCCGATCGCAAGCGGCTTACTTCAAGATGATCAACAGCCAGGGCGGTGTGGCGGGCCGCCAGATCAAGTTCATCTTCTACGACGACGGCTTCAACCCGGCCAAGA
>JAYVDE010000220.1:0-6215 GCA_043749575.1 Burkholderiaceae bacterium
CGACCGCTGCCTCGAAGCCATCGTCAAGGCCGCCAAGACCGGCAAGATCGGCGACGGCAAGATCTTCGTCACGCCGGTTGAGCAGGTGGTGCGCATCCGCACCGGCGAGACCGACGAATCGGCGGTCTGAAGCGCCTGGTTGCTGATGAAGGGCAGGCCCGCGGGCCTGCCCTTCGTCATTTCAGTACCGCCCTGGGGTACTGAAGTGCCCCGTCGGCGGCAGCGAGCCAAGCGAGCGTGGGGGGCTTGATTTTCAGATGCGGCTGAAGTCGTCGGCCAGCGGGCCGCCGACCGGGTGGGCGGCTGCCCGCGCCAGCGTGTCGAGCAGCTGATCGATGTCATCGGCGATGTGCAGCATCGCCAGCTGGTCGTCGCCCATGAAGCCCTCGGCCACCGAATGCCGCAGAAAGGCCACCAAAGGCGCCCAGTAGCCGGCGGTCTCCAGCAGGCCCAGCGGCCGGTCGTGGTAGCCCAGGTGGCGCCAGGTCCAGACTTCGAACAACTCTTCGAAGGTGCCGATGCCGCCGGGCATCGCGATGAAGGCATCCGAGCGCTCGGCCATCATCTGCTTGCGCTGGTGCATGGTGTCGACCACATGCAACTCGGTCAAGCCGGCATGGCCCACCTCCAGCTTCATCAGCGAATTGGGGATCACGCCGACCACCGTGCCACCGGCCGCCAGCGTGGCTTCAGCCACCTCGCCCATCAGCCCGGCGCGGCCGCCGCCGTACACCAGTTGCCAGCCGCGCCGGCCGATCACCGTGCCCAGCTGCCGGGCCAGCGCCTGGTAAGCCGGCTTGGCGCCCAGCCGCGAGCCGCAGTAGACGCAGACAGAAAACGGCGGCTTCGGGCGGAGGAGGGGCGTGGTCGGTGCGGGTTCGGTCATGCGACCGATTTTGCCCTGGGCGGTGGCGGCGCCGGCCGCCAGTCGACCAGCCGCGTGCCGCAGACCGCGTCGTGCCAGAACTGGCGGTCGGGCCGCAGCCGGGTCAGCGCGGCATAGGTCAGCACACCGGCCAGCACCAGGGTGGTGGTGGCGCCCGGGCGGTGCAGATCGGCAAGGTAGGCTGCGGCCAGTGCGGGCATGAACCACAACCAGGCCAACACATAGCGCAGCAGCGCCCGGGCTTGTGAGACCGGTCGGCCATCGGCCATCAGCAGCCGGATGTTCCAGGCCTTCATCGCCACGGTTTGGCCGCCGCGCGACCAGAACCACGCAAAGTAGATGCCCAAGACCACGAACAGGAAGGCCTGCAGGCCGGCCTTGCCCTGCAGCGCGTGGCGTTGCTGGGTGAGGCTGGAGTAGAGGTAAGCCGTGATCATCGTGACACCGAACAGCAGCACACCCTCGTAGACGAAAGCGGCTAGCCGACGTGCCAGGCCGGGCGTGACCATCGGCTGCTGCGCGCCCACATCGGCTGCGGTGGCGGCCGGCGCCGGGCCGCCAGCGGAGGCTTCCGAGCTCATGGCTTGCGGATCGCCGAAGTGGCCGAGTTGGCCGGGTTGGCCGAACCGGCCGAACCGGCCGAAGTGGTTGGGGCGGCCGAGGCGGACGCCTGCGGTCCGCTTTTGGGCAACAGCGTCTTGTTGTCGACCTGGCCCGGCTTGGCGGCAATCTTGGGCTGGCCCGGCAACTGGTGGGCCGGCGGCTCGGCGGCGTTGGTGATCAGCGTGGTGGTGGCGCCGGGCTTGGCCTGCACCATCAAGGGCGCGACCGGCCTGGCCAGCGTCCTGGGCGATGCCGTGGTCGGCGCGGCGGACCGCTTGGCCTGCGTTTCGCCCAGCGACGAGGCGGCGGTGGCGGCTGCAGGCGCGGACGCCGCTGTGGTGTTGCGCTTGCGGTCGTCGACCACCTGGGCCTTGGCGGCCAGGGCGCGCCGGTGGTCGTCGGGCAGCGCTTGGTAGGCCTCCCAGCGCTGCTGCTTCTGCTCGGGGGTCAAGGCCTTTTTTTCCTGGAAGGACAAGCGCGCCTGGCCCCGCTCGGCGGGGGTCAGACGGGCCCATTCGGCCATCCGCGCCTGCACCCGCTGTTGCTCGTCGGCGGGCATGGTGGGCAAACGCTGCGACACCTCCAGCCACTTGGCCTTGCTGGTCGCACTCAGGCCCGGCCAGTCGCGTTCCAGCGGCGCCAGGTTCTGGCGCTGGCGGGTGGTCAAGGTCCTCCAGGCGGGCTCGCCGGCATCATGCTGGACGGCCGATACGGCTGGCTTGGTGGTCGGCGGCGCTTGGGCCGACGTTTGGGCCAACGCGTCAGTCGGCCCGCCGCCCAACGCGAACAGCAGCCCAAGCAGCCGCACGCTGATCGACAGTGATCGCAGGAACAGTGTCAACACTCAGCGCGAATCGGCGTTGCGGAGGTACTCCAGGAAGCCCGGGTCACCGTAGGCTGCTGGCGGCAGGTCGTCGGCCAGCAGGGCGCTGTCGACCTCGGCGGCGACCTCGATCTGCTGCCAGTCGTAGTGCTGCTGGATGAACACCAGGCCCGCCACCAGCACCGCCAGTGGCAGCACCGACGCGAGTCGCAGCCAAAACGACGGTGGCCCGCCGCCCAGCACGGCTGTGCGGCCCGCCGAGCCCAGCAGCGCCAGCCCGGCCGCCGGCGCGACGGCATGGTGAGGCTGCGGCACGGCGGCCAGCGCGCGCTCACGGGCAAAACGCAGGCGTTCGGCGATGTCGTGCGGCAGCGTTTCGCAACCGCGACTGAGCTGCGCCGCCAGGTACAAGCCAAGCTGGCCCTGCAGGGCCTCGACGTGCGATGGGGCCGGGTTGAACCCGGCGGGATAAAACTGGCTCATCTCGAAATTCCCTTGGTTCGGAGGGCCTTGGCCAAGGCATGCACCGCTCTAGAGCAATGGGTCTTCACGCTGCCGATCGAACAACCCATGGCTGTAGCGGTTTCTGCGACGTCGAACTCCTCCCAATAACGCAGCAGGAAGGCTTCCCGTTGACGCGCAGGCAGCGCAGAGACCTCTTGTTCGATCAACAACAGCGTTTGTGAGCGCGAGACCGTGTCGGCGGCGCTCTCGGCGCCCAGCATGCCGGCGGCGGACTCGAGGCTTTCGAGCAGGTCGAATTCACCGTCGCCGCCGTCGGAGTCAAAGTCCGACATGTTCTGCATCACCGCATTGCGCACACGCTGGCGGCGAAACCAATCCATCGTGGCATTCGACAGGATGCGCTGGAACAGCAGTGGCAACTCGGCCGGCGGGCGGTCGGCGTAGCTCTGGGCCAACCGGATCATCGTGTCCTGCACGATGTCGAGCGCTGCATCGTCGTCACGCACGGCGTAGACCGTGCGCTTGAACGCGCGCTTCTCGACACTCTTCAGGAAATCAGATAGCTCTTTTTCGCTGGCCAAATGGGTCTCGCTGCCACACCGGGTGGTGGCCGAAAGCGGTTCTGATTATGTCACTCGGCCGGCAAGATGCCCCAGCGATGGCCGGCCTGTGGGCAACTGGTGGGATACTCCGGCCTCGCACAAAGCGTCACTGGTCTGAAGCCAAGCTCGCCCACCCTCGGGAGCTTTTGTCTTTGGATCGCGCAGGTGTCGAATCCGCCCCACAAGGGCGCGAGAAGACACACCGATGGATTTTCGTCAGAGAAATTCACAAAGGTTCTCAAATGGACATGTCTGCCGCGGAAGTCAAGCGTGCCTCGAACCCTCATGGGTCGGCACCACCGCAAAACACCCCCTCGTCTTCAGCCCAAGGGCCGGAACTGAACGGTTCCGAAATTCTGGTTCGCTGCCTGCAGGCGGAGAACGTCAAGTACATGTGGGGCTACCCGGGTGGCGCCGTGTTGTACATCTACGACGCACTCTACAAGCAGGAGACGATCCAGCATGTGCTGGTGCGCCATGAACAAGCCGCCGTGCATGCGGCTGACGGCTACGCCCGCGCCACCGGCGAGGTCGGCGTGGCCCTGGTCACCAGCGGTCCGGGCGTGACGAATGCCATCACCGGCATCGCCACCGCTTACATGGATTCGATCCCGATGGTCATCATCACCGGGCAGGTGCCGACGTCGGCGATCGGGCTCGATGCCTTCCAGGAATGCGACACCGTTGGCATCACCCGGCCGATCGTCAAGCACAACTTTCTGGTCAAGGATGTGCGCGACCTGGCGCTGACGCTGAAGAAGGCCTTCCACATCGCCCGCACCGGCCGGCCCGGTCCGGTGGTGGTCGACGTTCCCAAGGACGTGTCGCAGAAGACCTGCGCCTATTTCTACCCCGACAAGGTGGAGATGCGTTCGTACAACCCGGTGAAAAAAGGCCACGGCGGCCAAATCCGCAAAGCGATGCAGTTGCTGCTGACCGCCAAGCGGCCCTACATCTACGCCGGTGGTGGCGTGATCCTCGGCAACGCGGCGCCAGAACTGCGCGAGCTGGCCGACCTGCTGGGCTTCCCCTGCACCAACACCTTGATGGGTTTGGGCGCCACATCGGCCAGCGACCCGAAGTTTCTCGGCATGCTGGGCATGCACGGCACCTACGAAGCCAACATGACGATGCAGCACTGCGACGTGCTGATCGCGGTGGGTGCACGCTTCGACGACCGGGTGATCGGCAACCCCAAACACTTTGCGTCGGTCGAGCGCAAGATCATCCACATCGACATCGACCCGTCGTCGATCTCCAAGCGCGTCAAGGTCGACATCCCGATCGTCGGCGACACCAAGGACGTGCTGCAGGAGATGATCGCCCACGTCAAAGAATCGACGCTGCGGCCCGAGGTGCATGCGCTGTCGGCCTGGTGGAGCCAGATCAACGAGTGGCGCAAGCGCGAGTGCCTGACCTACAAGAACAGCGCCGACGTCATCAAGCCACAGTTCGTCATCGAGACGCTGTGCGAGCTGACCCGCGACATCGACACCTACATCACCAGCGATGTCGGCCAGCACCAGATGTGGGCGGCCCAGTACTACCGCTTCGAGCAGCCACGGCGCTGGATCAACTCGGGCGGCCTGGGCACCATGGGCGTGGGCCTGCCGTACGCGATGGGCATCAAGCTGGCCAAGCCTGACTCGGAGGTGTTCTGCGTCACTGGCGAAGGCTCGATCCAGATGTGCATCCAGGAGTTGTCGACCTGCCTGCAGTACAAAACACCGGTGAAGATCGTCGCGCTGAACAACCGCTACCTGGGCATGGTGCGGCAGTGGCAGCAGATCGACTACGGCGGCCGTTATTCGCACAGCTACATGGACGCGCTGCCCGATTTTGTCAAGCTGGCCGAGGCCTATGGCCACATCGGCATCAAGATCGAGAAGCCGTCGGAAGTGGAGCCGGCGCTCAAGGAAATGATCCGCCTGAAGGACCGCACGGTTTTTCTCGACGTGCGCACCGACCCGACCGAAAACGTCTGGCCGATGGTGCAGGCGGGCAAGGGCATCTCCGAGATGCTGCTGGGGTCCGAAGACCTGTGACCGGCTGACGAGGGTCGGGCAAGCGCCGTTACCGCGGTGCCGGCAGCAAGGTCCTCAACGCCGCGAAACGCTTCAGACTATTCCGATTCAAGGCTTCTGATTGGCCCGGCCAAGGGCCGGCGGTTACCGCCGCCGTCCTGAAGAACCGTGCTGACGAAGGAAAAACATGAGACACATCATTGCCGTGCTGCTCGAAAACGAGCCCGGCGCCCTGTCCCGCGTGGTGGCGCTGTTTTCCGCCCGGGGTTACAACATTGAGAGCTTGACGGTGGCCCCCACTGAAGACCCCTCGCTGTCGCGCATGACCGTGGTGACGACGGGTTCTGACGAGGTGATCGAACAGATCACCAAGCACCTGAATCGGTTGATCGAAGTCGTCAAGGTGGTCGACCTGACCGAAGGCAGCTTCACCGAGCGTGAGCTGATGCTGATCAAGGTGCGTGCCGTCGGCAAAGAGCGCGAGGAGATGAAGCGCATGGCCGAGATCTTCCGGGGCCGCATCATCGACGTGACCGAAAAAAGCTACACGCTTGAGCTGACCGGGGATGCCGGCAAGCTCGATGCTTTCATTGAGGCGATAGACCGGACCGCCATCCTCGAAACCGTTCGCACCGGTGCCAGCGGTATCGGCCGCGGCGAGCGCATTCTTCGCGTCTGACCCCAGATCGCCCATCTCACCCCCTAACACCCCCTAACACCCCCTGGAGAACACCATGAAGGTCTATTACGACAAGGACGCGGATCTGAGCCTGATCAAGGGCAAGAACGTCACCATCATCGGCTACGGCTCG